>JBEGLX010000008.1:0-65251 GCA_041183345.1 Planctomycetota bacterium | reverse complement strand
TGGTCTGGCGGGGCGTTGCGCTCGTCGAGGCACCCGATGGCGCGCTCGCGGAGGACTTCGATCGGCTGCATCGGCTTGCGTTTCCGTCGGACAGCGCGATTCCCGACGGTGGCGATCCGCCTGAGCATGTCTCGGTGATCGCAGGCAGCGACGAGTCGGGAAAGGGCGAGCGACGGCGTGCGCTGGCGGTCGCCGCGGTCGCGGTCCCCGTCGAGGGCGAAGACGAGGCGCTGGCGCGCGGCGTGCGGGATTCGAAGCTCTGCACCGCGTCCGAGGTCGCTGAGCTCGCGCGCTGGATCAGTCGGAACTTCAGCCATGCCGTGCGGTCGCTGGACGCGGAGGCGCGGGTGGACGCACTTCGCGATTCAGGCGGAAACGAGAGCCGGCTGCTCGCAGGGCTCCATTCCGATTGCTTGCGAGAACTGCACGGAAGCGCGCCGTTTGCTGTCGCGCGGGTGGATCGATTTGCACCAGGCCGACCAGTGGCGTCGCTCTTCCGCGAGGCGGTGGTGGACGAATGCGTGCGCGGCGAGCGCCATGTGGCGTGTGCGGCGGCATCGATCCTGGCGCGGGCGGCGGCGCTCGGTATCCGCCCCTGACTCCGGACGGTGCACGGCACGTGCCATGCAGTGCTGGTCACCGAACGGCACGTGCCGTGCACCAGCCTTATCTTGCGCGCATGAGCACCGCCGACACCATCCGCCGCCTGCACGACCACCGCCTCTGGACCCGCGCGAAGATCCTGAACGCCGCGCGCGCCTGCACCGACGCAGAGCTGCATCGGCCGTTTGAGATGGGCGTGGGCACGCTCTTCGGCACCATCGTCCACCTTTGGGGCGCCGAGATGGTCTGGGCGAATGTCCTCGAGGAAGGCGACCCCGCCTTCATGATTCCGCCCGCGAGCGCCTTCCCCTCGGTGGCCGCCCTCGAGGAAGCGTGGAAGCCGCTCGATGTCCGCTGGGCGAAGCTGCTCGAGCGCGCCGACGACGCAGCCTTCCTCGCGAAGCCATTCCCCCGCGTGCGCGACGGGAAGTCCTACATCACGAACGGCCACGACATCTACCTGCATGTCTGCACGCACCAGCACTACCACGCCGCGCAGATCTCGAACATGCTGCGCCAGATGGGCAAGGCGCTCGGGCCGAACGATCTGATCGTCATGGCCCGCGAGCAGTGGAAGGGCTGACGCTCGGCTACACTCCCCACTCGCTCGGGGCGCGTCCCGCAACCGCAGGACGCTGAGATGCACCCGTTGAACCTGATCCGGCTCGCACCGGCGGAGGGAAGCGAATGCGCCGACCCGCGCCTTCCTTCACCCCCGTCTCGCGACCAGCGCACGAAGGAAGAACGATGATCACCTCCGCCACCACGCTCGGCACCAGCTACGACCTCCCGCTCCACGGCGCGCACAACCCGTCGACGCATGCCCAGGGCACCACGCCGGGATCGTTCGCGAAGCGCGCCGATGTCGGCGGCCCGTACGCCTTCGCCTCGCCCGACACGCCGGGCATGCCTGAGCCGAGCGCGAAGACTGCGTGGGACTTCCTCCCGGCAGGCTGGTCGACCGTCGAACTCGCGGAACCCTCCAACGTCAAGTGCGTCAACTGCTGCGGCGACGCCTACGACTCCGTCGAGTTCGCCAGCGCCCGCGGCCAGTGGCGCCGCGTCATCTACCCGAAGTCCTTCACCCCGATCACCCAGCTCGAGAGCGCGCGCCTCGGCATCATCACGCCCGAGATGAAGCGCGTCGCCGAGCGCGAGCCGCACCTCACCGCGATCGAAGTCCGCGACGAGATCGCCGCCGGCCGCATGGTGATCCCCGCCAACCGCGCGCACCTCGGCTTCAAGCTCGACCCGATGGCCATCGGCCGCGCGTCAAAGACGAAGATCAACGCCAACATGGGCGCGTCGCCCGTCTCCTCGGGCACCGACGAGGAAGTCGAGAAGCTCAAGTGGGCCGAGAAGTGGGGCGCCGACACGGTCATGGACCTCTCGACCGGCGGCAACCTCGACGAATGCCGCGCCGCGATCTGCCGCAACTCGACCGTCCCGATCGGCACCGTGCCCATCTACTCGATGATCATCGGCCGCAAGATCGAGGACCTCAACGAGGAGATCGTCCTCGCCACCCTCGAGCACCAGGCGCAGCAGGGCGTCGACTACTTCACGATCCACGCGGGCGTGCTCAAGGAGCACCTGCCGTTCATCAAGAAGCGCCTCATCGGCATCGTCTCGCGCGGCGGATCGCTGCTCGCCAAGTGGATGCTCGTCCACAACAAGCAGAACCTCATGTACACCGGCTGGGAGAAGATCTGCGAGGTCATGCGCCGCCACGACGTGACCTTCTCGATCGGCGACGGCCTGCGGCCCGGCGGACTCGCCGACGCGACCGACCGCGCGCAGCTCGCCGAGCTCGAGACGCTCGGCGAACTCACCGAGCGCGCATGGCGCATGGGCGTGCAGGTCATGATCGAGGGCCCCGGCCATGTGCCCTTCGACCAGATCGAGTTCAACATGAAGCTGCAGCGCCGACTCTGCCACGGCGCGCCGTTCTATGTGCTCGGCCCGCTCGTCACCGACATCTTCCCTGGCTACGACCACATCACGAGCTGCATCGGCGCGACCGCCGCCGGCTACCACGGCGCGAGCATGCTCTGCTACGTCACGCCCAAGGAGCACCTCGGTCTCCCCAAGAAGGATGACGTCAAGCAGGGCTGCATCGCCTACAAGATCGCCGCCCATGCGGCCGATGTCGCGCTCGGCATCCCCGGCGCGCGCGACCGCGACGACGAGCTCACCAAGGCCCGCGCCGCGCTCAACTGGGAGAAGCACTTCGAGCTCTCGTTCGACCCCGACACCGCTCGCGCGTACCACGACGAAGACCTCGACGTCGACACCGACTTCTGTGCGATGTGCGGCCACGACTGGTGCAGCGTGCGCATCTCGAAGGAGATCCAGGAGTTCGCGTCCGGCAAGGACGAGGAGTACCAGCGCGGCAAGCCCGTGAAGAGCGCCGCGCTCACCCCCGAGCAGCAGGAGATCCTCGCCAAGCGCGGCGTGCTCTCGCCCGACGAGATCCACAAGCTCGCGTCGAAGACGAAGAAGGCAGTCGGCGCCGCAGCGGGCGAGAAAGCCTCGTGCCATTCCGATTACGTCGACGGCGACAAAGCCAAGCTGATCCAGGTGAATGTCGCGCCGGCGTTCAACATCCCGAGCGGCGACCGAGTGGTGTGAGGCGGTTGAGTCGAGCTTGAACTCGTATTGGCGCGAATGTCATTGCAGTAACCTCCTTTCTATCTTTACATTACAACTCCGAGCTATCCGCCAGCTCGAGCATCTCTCAAAGTCGCACTTGCGACATGACGCATCCGTGATAGCCTCACCGACATGAGCAGCGAGGATTTCGTGCGGCGGGTCTTCTCCGCAAACGATGTGCAACAAGCGACAAAGTGGCTGACTGCCGTGAGAGATTGCCCAAGGATGGACAGTTGGCTTGAGCTTCCTGCTGACCGAGTGTCCGATCTGGAACGCATGGTCTGTCATGAACTCTGGAATACGGGTGCTCCTCTGTCCGAACGCGCGATGATTTGCGCGAACGAAGTCCGTTCGACCATTCAGGCTACGGTGAAGGTCCTTTCCCCCCGCTTGCGTGACCCGGACGAGTTTCAGAGGTTCGCCTCTGAGCATCTTTACGATCTCTGCGTCATCGTCGACTTGATCGAGACGAGGCAGGCTCCATGGCCGGAATGGAGGCCTTGCCTCCGCAGGTTAGAGAAAGAGGGTTTCACAGGAATGACGCGGCTGCCTGCGAGGTGGCCCGTAAAGAAACCACTCCTCCCATGGCTCAGAACCGCAATTGCTTATGCGTCCCGGTCATTTCTCAAGACTCAGATTGGTCCAGACGACGCTTCGGAGAAAGGTGATCCGCCAGGTCCTGAAACAGGCGGCGATCCCCCGTTGGATGACGCCTCTCGATTGGCGCGCGCTCGGTACATCGATCAGATCAGGCGCCTCGTCGAGCGCCGTCGTGTCGGCGCTCCCGTAGGGCGAGAGAGGCGGCTGGAGGCCGCTAGGCAGATACGGATTGCAATCAACGCCCTTCGTTCCGTTGCAGCAGGCGATGAAGAGCCTAGGAACTTCAGCATCCAGCTGTGGCACGCTGAAGACGTCATTTTTGTCCTGATGGAGGGGGTTTTTGAAGAACTTCGTGATTTGGGCCTTCAACCGCCAATTCGGCACCGCTTCAAAGAGTACGTCGATCAGTGGATTGAAGACCTAACGGTCCTCGCCGAGACCGTGGAAGGCTCTGCAGGGCACGGCGGGTAACCAGGAGAGTGTCTATGTCAAAGCACGAAACCGACCTCATCAAATCCGACAGTCCGGACAGGATTCGCGAAGCCGTGAACGACCTCGCCGCGCGTCTTGATGAGACCCAGCGATTGCTTGAGGCGTCTCGGATGGGCCTCGCCCGCCTTCTTGCGACGATGAATCCAGAAGCGCTGGGCTCTGGCGGGCTCGGGGCGGGCGAAGAGCGGGGGCTCCAGGGGCGGTATCTTCGGATTGACTCGGCACAGTCTTGGAGGGACCGCTGGAGTTCCGTTCTCACGCCTACGGGAGTTCTGCTTCCAAATCGGTTCACGGAAGCCCTCCCAGATAGTCCGGTGGGTGGGGATCATGAGCAGTCCGACTTTGGTCTTGAGCCCAACGAGGAGATACTTCTACTTCATTGGTGCGATGGGCGAGTGCTATCGCGGGAAGATCGCAATCGGGTGCAAGAACTGCTTCGATCAAATCCTGGGGCGCGCAGACTATGCGAGATTGCTATGCCTTCGATCACGCCTTCAGCGCCAACAGGCTCGGATTGGGCGACTCGACTGTTTGAGGTCTCGTTCCGTGCAAAGGATTCGTCATCCGTTTCATCTTCGGCATCACTGCCTCGCGATCTAGTTGGTCCAGACTCGCCTTCACGAGCATCGCGCGCGGTTGCGGTTGCAGACCCTGATCAGGTTGCGGCTTCCAAATCGGCGGAACGGGTTTCCTCTTCGGATGGAGAGGGAAAAATAGATGCAGGTACTTACGGAGGTCTTGCGGACGAGTTAGAGGGCGCACTGCGCGACAGCATGAGACGGAGCCGAGAGCCGGTGCTTGTCCTCGGCAGTGGGATTCTGCATCAATGCGCTTATGGACCGTATGCTGACTGGACGGTGCTACTGCAAGAGGTAGCGCGTCGTTACAGTCTTACCTTTGATGAAGCTTTCGCGAGGGAGCATCCGACTGCTTATTGGGAATCGATGATTGTCCAAGCAGCGAAGCGAGATGGCTTGCAGGCAAATCAGATCGAGTCCAGGTTGCTGCGGAGCCTGAGCGAGTTGCTCCAAGGTAGAGACGAGGCTGCTAGTGCGGGGTCATTTGCATCCCTGCGAGCTTCAGGAAGTTTTCGATCGATTGTTGTGCTGAACTTCACTGCAGCGCCAATACTTGACACAATTACGTCTAGTGCTCCCGAGGAAACCGAACCTTTCCCGAGCTTCTCAGGCGCTAAGTGCCGCGTGTGGTGTCCCCATGGGCACCATCGGATTCCAGCGTCGATGCGCCTCGGCGCAAGAAAGTACAGTCAGCTTATGACTGATCTTGAAATCTGGCGCGCTGAGTATCACCACGCCAGAGGAAGCAATCCCTCGATGTCCCGCTCGGATGACGTTCGAGCGGGGGTTCGCTTTATCGCCGATGTACTCGAGTCTCCCCTTGTATTCGCTGGGTGCGGTCTGCGTGCCGCGGAATGGACAATCTGGTGGCTTCTTGCAACCAAGGCTCGCAATGAGGCACGCCACCTCACGTGTCCAAGCGTCTTTGTGACAGCGGATGAGCTTCCGCCAGCGCAGCATTCTGCGCTTCAGGGTCTGAATTGCCGGGTACTCAAGACCCGCGATCACGCTGAGGTTTGGGCGTTTGTCAATCGGGTCGCCTGTGTCAAATCGGGCGGTCACAGCTAGTTCTGGTCTGGTCTCTGTGTCGTGCGAAGCCTTTGGTGGGGATAGACCGCGCATACGCTCAATTCGCCAGAAGTGCGGTGTAGGTGCGCCGAGAGCCCTGCGCGCTCGGCAAGTTTCATTTTTGTCTTCGCACACTGGCCTGAAGGACGCGGACCGATTCGGCAATTTTCCGAAACCCACACTCCGCGACTTTCCACTTGATGCCGCCTGGAGATACATCCCTCCAGCCGGCCGCGCGGTCGGCACTCGCAACCTGACAGGGAGTAGACACATGAGTGGATTCTGGCCCGGCTTCAATCCGAACAGCGTCACTGATCGTGAGAAGTGGAAGCGCCTGACGCGCGGCCGCTAAGGGGTAAGTAGGGCGGGCGGGGCGCTAGCGCCCCGCCCGCGCTCTTCCATCACAGCGAAGTACTTTTGGAAAAATCTACTTCTTCGTCTCCAAACCACTGGCTTCCGTCCGTCTCAGAAAGTGTTCGAACAACAAGGTCGAGCAACACACGAGGCAAACATGGACGGCAACAGCACGGTTCTTGCGACAAGCCGGCAGCGTACGGCGATCATCCACAGCTCTTCCAGCGTCGATTTCTCGCAGCTCGAGAATCCCGACCCGCAAGTACGCGAGGCAGAGGCCCGACGCTGGATGGAGTGCAACGTCCGTTGGATCGGGAGTTTGGTGCGAAAGATCCGAAAGCGCTGGTCAATCCTCAGCGAGGATGAACTGACCATTGGAGATGTGAGCGCTCGTGTTCTACAGCGCCTTCGAAACCATCCCCTCTGCGCGATCTGTCCGCCTGGCAGCGCTGAGCTTGAGGCGAATTGGCGCGCCTATTGGCGCACTGTGGCCCACCGGCTCGCTATGGCTCGTGCCCGCCGCAAGTCTGCGGAAGAGTCGCGCTGCATGGGCCGCGATGCGTTCGAGGACGCTGACTCGTGTGCTTTCAATCTAGTGATTTCCGGAGACTCAGAAGCAGCGATGGAGCACCGCCTGCTCGTCGACCTCGAGCACGCCGAGGTAGTCGCGAGCCGGCATCTGCCAGTTCGGCAGTCCATGCTGCTGAAGCGCGTCGTGCGAGCTGCACGGAATGGCAGCGAAACCCACCGCGAGATCGGCCGCGCGATCGGTGTGTCGCATGTGACGGTTGGCACGATCATTGCTCAGGCGCGCGCCGTTCTACTGCGCGACATCAAGGTGCAGCATCGTTCCGACCAGGGATACAGGCCGAACTGAGGCGGACACTTGATGCGCTCTAAACGTGGCAGGCAAACTCATGGAGTCCAATTGATGTCCAGCAGCAAGGTGCCGACGAAAGCAACGCGAAGCCGCAAGCCGAGCTATGCGCGCGCGTTGCAGATCCTCCGTCGCGCGGAGGCCCGCATTCAATCGCAGATCCAGAAGCTCCTCAAGGAGTCTGGAGAGGCGCTTGGTGAGCGGCGAGGCGCCCGAACACGGAGCCACAGCGATCTTCTGAAACTTCTCCGCGAGGCAGAACAGCGTTGCAGAAGGGACCAACTCAAAATCATGCGGCACGAAGAGACGATTCGCGTCCTGAAGGCAGAGAAGCGGGAACTTGCAGCAGAGCTCAAGACTATGCGCGAGGACGATGAGGATGACGGGGCGTCGCTTGGGAGGGGTATCCGTGAAATCGTTGCAGAACTCCGGGCTGGGCGAATCGATGACCATATCCGGGGTCGCAAGGACGCAAGGACCGAACCGTACTCAATCGAACCTCGAAGTCGGCTGAGATAAGTTCTGAATTAAACGCACATTGCAGTATCGGGCGCCTCGCGGCTTTGGATACTCGAGAATCTCAAAGCTTTTTGTTTCGCGACCCCTTCAATCGCACCTACTCGTCCCTCTACTGGAGCAACTCATGAACGGTATCCCGATGATCAGCAGCCAGATCCGCCGTGCACACGCCTCAAGTCGAAAGTTGCCCGAGAGGGCCAGACATCGATTTGAGGAGATATGCGCACAACTTCCGACCTGATCAACGATCTCTCATCGCCCGCTCCGTCAGACCGCCTCTCGGCGTTCGATGGTCTCTTTCCCATGCATCGCTCTCTTGTGGCGACGTATGCGAGCAAGCATCTGACGCGTGTGGCTTTGGCGGGTGAACCTGTCGAGCTGTCCCCTGATGACGTCGTCAATCAGGTTTATGTTGCGATGCACCATCGCATCGCAGGAGACGCTCTTGCGTTGGGTCGAGGACTGCCCGCCTGGTATTGCTATGTGCGGAAGACGGTTGCATCAACGGTCAATGATGCTCATCGCCGTCGCGCGCATTTGAGCGATCTGGACAAAGGGGGTGTGTCGGAGGATTCTCCCTCGCACCAGCGCCGTCGGGTCCGGGTGAGGAAGTTCACTGGGTTTGTCGCTCAGTCCAAGAACGCTTCAGAGCCATTCGAGCTCGCGGCAGCAAACTGCGTGAATCCCTCGATCAACATGGCTCGCGCAGAGGAGATCGAGCACGGTATGGGCATCGTGAATTCGGCTTGCACCCGTCTTACGGACGAGGAGCGTCAGTTGCTGGAGCAGGTGTGGGGCGCCTATCGGGGCGCCGCCTCGTCGGTCGCGCAGGTCGGCAAGGCTATTGGGGTGCCGGCGCGCAAGATTCATGCACTGTTTGACTCGATTCGGCGCGCGGCATGAGCAGTCGCCGAGGAGGGATTTCAGACAGACGGCGCTCTTGTCGAGTAGTCCGCGCGACACGGTTCATCCCAATCACCGCACGCCGCAATCTCCCCTCGCCGAGACCAAGAAGATCAAGCATTTTCGAAAATCCCGACTGTGCCGAGGGCAAATGTGTGTGTTCACAGCGTCAACAGCAAGAGGTTAGCCAACGGCTTACCGCCGAGAGAGCCAAGACTAGGCGTCAACGCTTCTAAACGCATCCGCGTGGATGCGGGGCGATGACTCGGACATAGAGAAAGGACACTGTCATGAAGCAGCACATTCACTCGTATCAGCGTGGTACCGGCGTGGTGCACCAGCACTCACGCGGCACGGGCCGCTAAACGGCACGCTGGCCCTGCCTGGGGGCGCCAGCCCCCAGGCAGGGTTCCTCAGCCAGGCGAGATGCCTGCATCGGTGAACCATCGCCATAGATGACAGAGGAGATCGCATGACAGATGCCAAACAGATTCAGCGGCGCATGGCGAAGTGGCGGTCATCACGGCCCTCGGCCTGGGACCTGCTCATGGGCCAATGTACGGATTCAAGTCCTCGGCATCCCGGTTAACCATGCTGCCAATGCCCGACAAGCGCGGCGAGCAAAATTAGGAAATCTCGAAGGTCACTCGGCAGAACTGGGCTTACGCCACTGTGTAGGAAATGCAAGAGTCGTTTCTCAGGTAGCGCGACCGCTCACTTCAGTGTCGTGACGGAGCTCGAGTTGCGAGTACGGAGTGGCGTCTCGCTTGCAGTGTCAGTCTCAAGCTTAGCTTTCTATTCCCCCTCTCTCGCTCATCACGCCGCCCGTGTGGGCGGCAGCGAGAGCATCAGCACCAAGTCAGGAGTTCATCATGGGTATCCGCACCAATGTCTCGACCTACGTCCGCAGCAATCCGAACGGCCATGGGACCCAGGTCGTCCACAGCCACACGCGGCGCGGTCGCTGACCAGCCACTTGCTACCCCCGGGGTGGCTCACACCACCCCGGGGGCAGCGCTGATTCCAGCTCAACTACACACACTCACTCTGCAAACCCACATGCATCGACGTCACCGCTTTCCACACTCTCCAAGCCCCCGCACGCCCACTTGGATGCCCACTTCGCCGCGTCACCGCATTGAGCCGTGGATGCGCGCGCAGTGCGTCTAACACAGTCAACGTACGAGTCTGCAGCGCCGAGTCGTGAGGAGCTGCAGAGCCAAGTGTGCGATGCCAAATCGAACAGGCAGTTCCCGACTTCGATCCTACTCACGACCGCCATGCGCCGACCCGAAATCGAGACCACCCCAACCCTCCGCCCGCGTCGCCTGCCAGCCGCGCCCATTGAACAGATTCTGCATACCCACGCTCCGAGTCGCTAGCGCTCGGTCCGCGTCCAAGGCGTGCCCGCCGGTTGCAGAACCATCCATAGACCTGAATGTCAGCACTTTCCGCGGTGATCCGAGCGGATCACACCGTCACTACATAGGAAGGCCACGCCGTACCCCGTGGCCCCGTCATCCTCACCCCACGAACGCCAGGAGCCGATCCGATGCCGAACGTGTCCGTGTCCTATCACCCAGTGCCTCATCCCAAGCTGCTCGTGAGCTATGCGCTCGCCCGCGTCGAGGTCAAGCTTGTCGCGATCGAGCGCAACTACAGCAGCAGGAAGGTCCGTGTGACTTCCGACAACATCCTTCGCGTTCGCCGCGGCGCCTCGCTGGAGGAAGTCGAGTACGCCATCCGCCGCGCGTCGTACGACGCACCGGCGCGTTTCTACTGCGACCCCGTCGAGCGGACGATCGGCGTCGCCCACGAGTTCGAGGACGCCGACTGCAGTTTCCCGCAGCTGCTTGCTCACTTCGACATCGTGGTCGCGCAGAGCGTTCCTGAGCTGTACGCGCTGCGCACGAACTGACGAACACAACGGGCGTCCGACGCTCCGCACTTTGCGTGCGTCGCTGCACCACGCCCAGATCACCCGAGAAAGACCTATGAGCAACAGCAGTACTTGCACGTCACCCCGTCTCGCCGGCCTCACCCGCCAGAACATCGCCCTCATCGTCTGCGTGGCGATTGGCGTCGTCCTCGGCACCATCGCCGCATACCTCTTCACCTCGTCCACTTTCCGCTGGCTTCTCGTCATCGCGCTCGGGCTTGGCCTGCTTGCGGGAGGCGCAGCGCTTGCCATGCACTACCTCCCGTAGCGCCAACCACCAAGTCGTTCACGCACAGCCGCCGGAGATCGAGCGGTCGCTGTGATCCACCGTCCCTCGGTCATCTTGAGTATCGGAGAGTTTCATGCCCAGCCAGGACTTCAACAACACCGACTGCTGCACTCCCACGCCGACGAAGCCGCCGTACGCGGGGCTCGCCCTCACGGGCAACATCTTCACGATCTGCGCGGGCGTCCTCCTCGTCGCGACGGCGATCATGAGCATGTACCGCACGCGCAAGGTGGCCTGACCGCAAGCCCCGACCTGCTTCGCCTTGACGGGCGAAGCGGGACTTATGTCCGACAGACCAAACAACTCGCTTGCCTTGAAGGAACTTGCCGAGCTTCTCGACACCGCCGAGATACGCTTCGTTCATGTTCCCGAGTCAGAAGTCCTGCAGATCAGCTTCGGATGCGATCACTTCCGTGATGACGACGGCGACAAGTGCATCGGCATCTACCTGACCGTGCAGCCCGACGAGCACCTCATCGTCGCCGACATCCCGTGGGCGTATCGCCTTGAGGATGCCCGCGACAAGGGGGCCGCCCGCAAGGCGCTGCTCTTCGTGAACTACGCAATCAAGGCCGTCCACTTTGGAGTCGATCCAGACGATGGCAACGAAGTGCGTGCACGCGCCGAGATCTGGCTGCGAGGCATCACCCCGACGGCGGAGTTTCTTGCGGCCTCGATTCATCGACTTGCGAGGCAGTTCGACTATGCGGCTCGTCTGCTTCGCCCCGTCTGGAGGCGTGGGAAGCCGGAGCTCGACGCGCTGGTCGAGCGAAGGATGCGGCCCATGGACGAAGCCTCGGGCGGACAGGGCGAGGGCAGCCGACGCGGAACAGCCTCGCCTGCGGAGTGAGATGGAGGAAACGCATGGATGATCCGACGATTGAGCACATTTCCGAGTTTCATGCGAGGTTTCACGCTGCACGCCTCATCGCGAGGCCGAGCGAGGCGATCCGTTTCGATGGGACCGACAAGACGGCTGCGATCGAGCGCCGCTACGTTCTAAGCGTGAACCTCAAGGAGCGTGAACTGGTGTTGAGCTGCACGCCGGCGGACTGCGAGGATCCCGCGCTTCGCGAGTCGCTTGCCGCGCTTCCGAGCGAGCACTGCCGATTCGCGGAGATCACGGTCTTCCAGCGTGCGACGCGCCTGATGCCTGTCGCCACGATCCCGCTCGACGAGGAGCCTCTCGGTCGGATGGAGATGCAGCAGGTTCGGAGCGCCCTCGACGCGGTCGCGAGCCGGCTTGAGTCCGCTATCAAGCATGCCAAGGGAGGTTGATGTCTCCGTGCCCCATGAGCGTGCACTGAGTCTCAGCTGATTCGCCGAATTCCGCGATGCGGCGCGGCGGAACGGGCTGTTGGAAGCGTTCATTCGGTGGAGATCAAGGAAACTCATGCGCCCGGACATGGCAAAGATCATCGTCGAGCGACCGCGCGGCATTGCCTGGCGTGGCTGCGCATCACAGCCCGTCCGCGCCATGCGGCGTGCGGCGAAGCGCGATCCCGAGAACGCGATCGCCATCCGCAGCATGCGGCGGCTCGCCCATGTGTCGCGCGGCAAGCACAGGAAGTTCCTCAACGAGAACCTCGCTCCGCTGCGCCGCTTCCTCCATCAGTCGGTCGGCAGGCCGTGGAACGATGTCTACAGCGAGATCTCTCAGCACATCCGCCTCTCGAGCGCCGTGCAGTTCCACATCCTTCAGCACATCGGCGACTTCGTCGAGCGGAACTCGAACGACTTCAACAGCTACTGGCGCCGCCCGCTCTGGGTCGATCCAGCCGACGGCATCCTGAAGCGCCATGCGCAGAAGCCGAAGGCGCGCGTCGGGTCACCGAGGCGCACGGAGCCGACCCGCCGCTACCGTTGCGACGCGATTCCCGAGCGTCAGTACTGGCAGGTCGGGAACGACTGGTACCGACTCGCGTGCCGATCCTTCTATCCGTCGGAGAGGGCGGTCGAGCGATGGAGCTCCCGCGTTCCATCCTGGTTCATGGAGTTGATCGACCGATCGATCGGTCGTTGCGGAATGCCCCTCTGGCTCCCGCGGCGGCGAGCAGACCTCGAGGTGCTGGCGATCGCGCTGGGTCCCGGCCGATTCCCGATGGCGATTGAGGAGGTCGATCGCTCCGCCGTGCGGCACGAGTTTCGCGCAGCTCGGAAGCGGGGCACGCCATTTGTTGCGCTTCGCGAGCGTTCGCCGTGAAAGCACGCGGTCAGGTCTTGCGCGCGCGCACCGTCCTGCGATAGTCCCCCCATGCGCGACTGGCTTCGACGGCTCGGCTCGTTGTCGCCGTACCTCCTGAGCGGCATCGCCTGCACGCTGTTCATGGCGTGGGGGCTGCCGTTGATCCTCGCGTCGCGGGGCTTCGGTCCGTGGGATGCACCCCTCTCGCTCTGGCACCGCGGGCCATCGTCCGAACTCTGGTCCGACCACGCGCCAAGCCTGTCGGTGCGGCGCAGCGCGTTCTCCGACTGGTACATCGCCGAACCCGTGATCACCGCGCTCGAGGTGCACAAGTACTGGCCCGACACCGACCTTGAGGACTCGAACGGCCACGCCCGCTCCGCGCCGTCCGCCGTCGTCGTCGCACCGCACGCGCGGCAGGACTTCTCATGGGGGCGCATCGACACAGGCATGGCGGGCTGGCCGTTCCGCTGCTTTGCCAGCGAGGCGTGGTACCGAACGAAGCCCGACGGCGGCTACGAGCCCATGCCTGAGTTCCACTGGAACGCATACATCGGCATGATCGGCGGGCAGCACATCCTCGTGCCGCTGCGCCCGCTGCCGTTCGCGTTCCTGCTCAATGTGCTGTTCTGGTCGAGCGTCACCTGGGCGCTCGTGGCTGGACCGCGCGAGTTCCGCCGGCGCAGACGTGCGAAGTACGGACGCTGTACCGAATGCGGCTACGAGATCGGCAAGTTCGATGTGAAGCGTCCCGAGCGCTGCCCGGAGTGCGGCGCCGCCTTCGTCCACGATCCGCTCGGCTTCGCGCATAGCCCCGAGATGCACTTCCAGAACGCCTATGTCTGGGTCATCTTCGTCTCGAGCCTCGACATCATGCTCACGTGGCGCATCCTCGATCGCGGCGGCATCGAGGTGAATCCGCTGGCGGCGCTGGTGATCGACGCGTGGGGCATGCAAGGCGCGATCGCGTTCAAGTTCGCGCTCATGATGTGGGTCATCATCGCCTGCGAGATTCTCGCCCGCATGAAGCGCCGCGCAGGGCAGTTCCTCGCCTACTCGGCGGTGGTGATCAGCGCCTCGCCCGTCGCGTGGTCGCTCTTCCTGCTCTTCGTGCACAGTTTCTTTCCCGCGGTCATCGAGTAGCGCGCGCGGCGCTCACCGCATCGAGCGCTCGATATCGGCGACCGTCTTCGGGATCGCCGCCGTCAGGTTCACGCCGCCGGCCTTCTTGGTCACCAGGATGTCGTCCTCGATGCGCACGCCGAACTTCTCGTCGGGGAGATAGATCCCCGGCTCGATCGTGATCACCGCGTTCTCGGGCACCGGCCCCTCGGGCGTGATGTCGTGCACCTCAAGCCCGAGGTGATGGCCCGTGCCATGGAAGTAGGCGTCGCCGTAGCCGGCCTTGGTGATGACATCGCGCGCTGCCTTGTCGATCGCTGCGAACGTCGTGCCCGCCTTCGTGGCTGCGATCGCCGCAAGCTGCGCCTCGAGCACGATCTCGTAGATCTCGCGCTGCCGAGCCGTGAACTTGCCGCCCACGGGGAAGGTGCGCGTGACGTCGCACGCATAGCCCATGTAGTCCGCGCCTGAGTCGAGCAGGACCACCTCGCCATCTTTCAGCAGCTCGCGGTTGCCGTGGTAATGGAGCACGGTCGCATTGAACGCGCCGCCTGCGATCGTCCCGTACGCGGGCTTGCGCGAGCCGTTCGCGCGGTATCCGTGCTCAGCGAGCTCCTGCACGTCGAACTCGGTGATGCCCGGCTTGAGTCCCCGCAGCACGGCCTCGTAGCCCTTGGCGGTGATGTCGGCCGCGCGCTGCATGAGCGCGAGCTCATGCGTGTCCTTCGCAGCGCGCATGACGGCGAGGAGCTGCGTGTGGTCGACGAACGACGAGCCCGGGATGCGCTCTGCGCTCCGACGGAAGACGTCGAGATCCGGCGATACGGGTGCGGTGTGCGCCGACAGCGGATGCAGCAGCGCGAACCGCTTCGCCCGCTTCGTCGCCTCGAGCAGGAAGCGCGCGAACGCCGTCGTGCGCATGATCGTGCCGACGCCGTACTTCGCCTTGAGCTTCGACGAGATCTCCTCGCGGAAGCCGTCCCACTTCTCAAGCTCTGGATTGAGCGGCTTGAGGAACAGGATCGTCCGTCGCGCCTCGACCGGATTCAGCGGATCGAACAGCAGGATCGCTCCCGCCTCATCGACGATGCCAGTGAGGTACTGGAAGTGTGGATGCGCGCGGAACTCGCCGTGGATGCTCGCGTCCATGTCGCCCGCGAACACGAGGCCGACCGAGTCCTTGAGCGACTTGAGCACATGCTCGCGGCGGCTTGCGTACACGCCCAGCGGAATGCCGTGCAGCATCGCGGCTTCGGGTGCGGACAGGCTCTTCTTCGACGGCTTCTTCGACTTGGTGGCGGCCATAGGGCGCGCAGTGTACGCGCGGCTCAGCCCCAGTTCGCAAGCAGCGCCGCGACATCGAGCGCGTCGACCACGCCATCCTGGTTCGCGTCGGCGTCGCCCGCGGCGGGCTGCACGGCGCCCCATGCGGAGAGCAGCGCCGCGATGTCCTTCGGCCCGACCGTGCCGTCGCGGTTGATGTCGCCGCGCCTCTGCGCGCCCAGCGTTCCGTTCACCGAGAGCGTGAGCGCCGCGGTCGACCCTGCCGCCCACGCTCCGCCTGCCTGCTCAATGGCGGTGTACGCGTTGCCGCTCGACGCGAAGTTCCAGATCGGGTTCTGTCCGCTCGCAGCGGGGCTCGACGCCACGATCCAGTACCGCCGCCCCGCGCGCACGGGAGGGCGCGCCGCGCTCGTCACCGTGTGCTGCACGGGGTTCCAGCCGAGCGTCTGGATGCTGAAGTTCCACTCCTCGAGCGCGATCCCGCTCGGCCGCGAGAGCCCGCCCATCCCGACCTCGGTCGCGTCGAGCTCGAGCCGAACTTTCACAGGTCCGAAGCTCGACCCCGAGTTGTTCATGAGCCACAGCCGCGCGTCGTCGAACACGTGATCGGCGGCGGGAATGAACCGCTCGGCCGCGCGCTGCTGCGCGTCGAGGTCTGCGCCCCACACTCCGAACGCGCCGCCGAACGGACCGAGCGTCGTGAAGATGACGGCCGCCGACGCGAAAGCGCTCGCGACAAGCGGGACTCCGTAGGCGATCGGTCGCAGGCGGGACATGCCGTGAAAGTAGCGCGCAATCAACGTATGTAGACTCGAACCAGCGAGAATCCAGCGGCTTCTCTCGCGCCCCAAAGTCGGGTCAGACCGTTTGCAAAGCCACGCTCACGCGTGCGCAGGCACCTTGCCGGCCGCATCGATCAGGCGCGTGGCGTAGTTGTTCATCGCGTCGCGCAGCTGCTCGAAGCTCTCGAGCACATACAGGATCGGCTGGTAGTGGTCGATCTCGAAGCTCGTGTTGCACACTGTGTCGAGGTCGAACGGCCTGCGGTCGACCTTGTCGCTCGTGAGCGCGTGCTTCGACTCGCCCGGGCTCGAGATGAGCCCAGATCCATACAGCTTGACCTCGCCGCCCTCGCGGATGAGCCCGAACTCCACCGTGAACCAGAACAACCGCGCGAGGCGCTCGGTGTGGTACGGATCGTTCGTCAGCAGCGCCGCTTTGCCGTACGTCTGCAGAAAGTCGGCGAACACGGGATCCGCGTGCAGCGGCACATGCCCGAAGATGTCATGGAAGATGTCGGGCTCGGGCAGGTAGTCGAGCGACTCCTTCGGGCGGATCACCACCGTCGTCGGAAACTCGCGCCGCGCGAGGCACGCGAAGAACGCCTTCGCCGGCAGATAGCCAGGCACCGCGCGGCTCTGCCAGCCGGTCAGCGGCGCGAGGAAGTGGTTCACGCTCTTCGGCCCCTCGAGGTACGGGATGTAGTCGCGCACGAGGTTGATCGACTTCGCGCCGCGCAGGTAGACCTGCGACGCGTGCTCGGGCAGGTACGCCATCTGGCGGTCATACAGCGTCTGCCAGCTCTGCTGGTTCTCCGCGGTGTATCCGTCGTAGCGCTGGCGGATGTACACCCTGGTGATGTCGTCGAAGCCCGCCTCGCCGAAGTGATTCGCGTACTCCTGCGCGGCGTGACCCTCCGGGCCATCGATCATCGCGTGGTTCAGGCTTCCGGAATACTTGTTGTCGCCTTCGGTCATGCCCATGGGGTACCTCGGTTCCGCAGCTGCGGTGGCAGCGCGCTCCGAGAGGATACCCGTCTCGCGCGTGCGTTTCACTCCCCGACGGGCAGCGCCTACGGCTGCGCGCCGGCCAGGTCCTCGAGCGCCCCGATGGCGTCCTCCTCGTCGGCGATCGCGGGGTCGGCGTCGAGGCGGATCACATCGAATCGCCCGCGGACATCGAACCCGAGCGGATCGACCCCGACCAGGCGGGGATCCTCGACCTCGATCTCGGCCACGCGCAGGCAAGCCTTCTTCAGCGCCTCGCGCATCTCGCTGTTCACCCTGCGGCAGATGCGTGCCTCGTCCTCCGCGAGCGCATTCGGCTGCATGAGCCCGAGCCCGTCGAACAGGCGTCCATCGAACTTCGCGGCGTCGATCGAGATGCGCGCCCAGCGCACATCCTCTGGCTCGCCGTGGTAGATCCGCCAGCGGTCGCACAGCGCCGCGTGCTCGCCTTTGTCGTGGATCTCCTCGAGCGTGACCTGCAGCTGCATCGCCTCGTCGCTCTCCGCGGGCAGGAAGATCACGACATCGAACGCACGCAGCATCGCCACCATGACCGGCGCCACCAGCGCGCCATCGGGCGCGACCACGACCTTGATGGGCACGAACTCGCCGTCGAAACCGATGGTCCCCGCGAGGTTCCCCCGCAGGAAGGCGCGCGCGCCCGTGATGATCTCCTCTTCGGACATGGCGCGATCGTAACGGCTACCACCGCTTCATGAACAGCGCCGACTGCAGCTCTGCCTGCTTCGCGAACATCCGCTCGCCATCGACGCACATCGCGCCGCGCGCGCGTGCCTCGCGCAGGAACGGCGTCTCCTTCGGCGCATAGACGGTGTCCATGACCACGACCGAGTCGTCGAGGAATGCGTCGTCCGGCATCGGCGAGCCCTTTGGATCGGGCCCGCCCTCCATGCCGAGCGGCGTGCAGTTGACGAACGCGTGGAAGCACTCGCAGCGGGGGGCGTTGCAGCGGAAGTGCTCCTCGTTGCCTGCGATCACCCGCGTGGACTTGCCGTTCGCGCGCGCGCGCCCCGAGAGCGCCGTCGCCAGCGCCTCGGCCTTCGCATGCGTGCGGTTGAAGATGACGACCGTCGCGCCAGCAAGCGCGAGTCCGCCCGCGACCGCGCGCGCGACGCCGCCTGCGCCGAGTACCGCGATCCGCGCACCTTCCAGCGCGACGCCGCGCGTCGCGAGCGCAGCCGACAGCACCTCGACCGCCGCGGGCATGTCGGTGTTCGTCGCGAACAGGCGCTGCGCGTCAGGTGTACCGTGCGGATGCACGACCAGCGTGTTTGCAGCGCCAAGCCACGCGGCATCGGCATCGACCGTGCCGCCGCGCTCCTGAACGAAGCGCACGAGATGCTCCTTATGCGGCAGCGTGACGCTTGCGCCGGAGAAGTCGAGCCTGTCATGATCGACGAGCGCACCCGCCGTCGCCTTGAAGTGCTCCCACTCGCTCGGCACCGGCAGCGGCAGATACACGCCGTCGTAGCTCGCCTCAGCGAAGCGCGCGTTGTGGAACGCGGGCGACCGCGAGTGCGCGACCGGCCAGCCGATCACACCGAACACGCGCGTCGCTGGTCCGATCGAGCCAAAGCGGTAGAGGTCGCGCAGTTCGCGCGCGGTCGGCTGCCCGGGCGCCGTGCCTGCGCCCTCTGCATCGCTCGCGAACGTCAGGAACCCGCCGAACTTCGGCGCGAGCACGCGGCTCATCAGCCCGAACTCGCCCATGCACAGCGCGATCGTCGGCTTCGTACGCGTCGAGAGGATGTCGAACGCCTCGAGGTTGTCGCGCACGCTGCGCGCCATCCACGCAAGCTTGACCACCGATACGAGCGGATCATCCTGCATCGCGGCGACGCGGCGCATGAGGTCGATCGGCCGCTGCTGGAAATCATGCGAGCTCGCCACGATCCGCGTCGGCATGTCGTCGGCGTTCTTCGGCGCAAGCGCTGCGGTCAGCAATCCCCGCACGAGATCGTGATCCTCGGTCGGCGCCATCGCCGCGAACTCGACATCGATCATCTTCGGCGCATGCTCGGCGCGCGCGACCTTCGCGAGCAGCGCAAGCCGCGCGTTCTCGGCAAGCGCGCACGTCCCGCCCTCCTCGGCGCTGCGGATGGTCACGATCGACGGCAGCGCGCCGTCGCGCACGAGCCGCGCGATCGAGGCCTCGGCCTCGGCATCCGACGCGAGGCCATCGCAGCGCCACTCGACCATGCGCGCACCGAGCACGCGCGCGCGCGCGGCCCGCTCGAGCGCCAGAGGAATCTCGCCAGCGGCCTCGACCGCGATCGGTACACAGATCAACGACATCAGCGCTCCGTCACGGCCTTCGGGATCATCCGCACCGTCAGTGAGTAGGGCAGTACGCGGCACAGCGCCGACGCCACCTTATTGAACGCGCCCGGCACGACGACGGCCTTGTTGCGCTCGACGCCCTCAAGCCCCGCGACGCACACGGGCCGCGCCTGCTGCCACATGAACTTGGGCAGGCTGTTCATCTCGTCGCGCACGCCGAGCACATCGTGGAACTCGGTATAGGTGAACCCCGGGCAGAGTGCGGTGCAGTGCACGCCCGTCCCCAGCAGGTCGAAGCGCAGCGCGCGGCTCGCGCTCGTCATCAGGCACTTCACCGGCGCGTACAGGCTGCCCGGCGGCTCTGGACACAGCGACGCCAGGCTCGACACGTTCACGATCCGCCCGCGCCCCCTCCGCACCATCGCGGGCAGCAGCCCGTGGGTGAGATGCAGCCACGATCCGACCATGACCTGCAGGAAGTCCGCGTGCGCCGACCAATTGTTCTCGGCGAATCCGCCGTTCACCGCATAGCCCGCGTTGTTCACGAGGAAATCGATCTCGAGGTTCGCGTTGCGCAGCTCATCAAGGATGCGCCGCGGCGCGGCGATGTGCGAGAGATCCTCGACGATCACCTTCGTCCGCACGCCGAACTTCTCGGCGACTTCCTTCTTGAGCGCCACCAGCCTCTCCTCGCGTCGCGCGACGACGACGAGATCGTGCCCGCGCTCCGCAAGCAGCAGCGCGAACTCGCGGCCAATGCCCGCGCTCGCGCCAGTGATGAGCGCGAGCGGACGCTGGACCTTCGCATCCGTCCTGGGCTCGACCTTCGATTCCACGGTCTTCTCGGGATCCGACATTCAATACCGCCAGCTGAAGAAGAGGCCCACGAACGGCGCGCTCTCGACATCGACCTCGCTCAGGCGGTCGCCTGACGAGTCCGCGAGCTCCATCGAGCCCATCAGCTGCATGCCAGCCACGAGGTCAAGCCGGCCACCGCACTTGCCGCGCAGGGTCGCGCGCAGCCACATGGGCAGGCCTTCGTCGGTGCCGACGCCATCGACCGCGTTCGCGGCCGAATCATCGAGCCTGAATCGCCGATACGTATAGCGCGAGCCGAGCGCGAGCTCGAAGCCGTCCGCGACCATCCAGATGCCCTCGAGGCCTGCGCCACCCGGGAACGCCTCGGGACCGGCGAAGTTCGAGACGCGGAACTCCTTGCATGGCTTCCAATCGATCACGAGCTGCGGCACGATGAGCGGATCGTCCTCGATGCGTGACATCGCCAGCGCGCCCGCGCCGAGCACGAGCGTCTCGCTGAACGCATACGACGCAGCGACGATGCCGCCGTACGTCAGGCTGTCCCACGCGTCCGCGCTGTTCTCGCCGGCAAAGCCGATGAGCACGCGCGTCGTGAGCCGCCAGCGCGGATCGAGCACGAAGGTCGCGCCCGGCATCAGCATGACCGACTGGACGGGGCCCCACGGCGTTCCGCCCGCAGCGGTCGCCAGCGAGCTCGTGCCGCCGAAGTCGTACCACGAGCCTTCCCAGGAGAGCTCCATGCTCCACTGGTAGGACTGGCTCTCGGCGCCCGAGATCGTGAGCGAGCCGAAGCCGCGGTCGACGGCGACATCGCCGCCGCCCGAGTCGAAGTCGGTCGCGAAGAAGTGCGCGTATCCGCCGGCCAGCACGTAGCTGATGTCCGACTTCGCCGCATCCGCGGCCTTGGTGGCGTCGGCGGGATCGTCAGAGGCAAAGGCAGAACTGGCGAGCGCCGAAGCGGCGATGAGTGCGATGGTCTTCATGTGGGTTCCTCAGCGGACGTCGAGCACGAGGGTGTCGACGATGTTCTGCACGACCTCGTCCGACGTACGGCCCTCGGCCTCCGCCTCGAAGTTCATGAGCACGCGGTGGCGCAGCGCGGGCAGCGCCACCGACTTGATGTCATCGAACGCGACGGCGGTGCGGCCCGCAAGCAGCGCCTTCACCTTGGCGCCGAGCACGAGCGTCTGCGCCGCGCGCGGGCTGGCGCCAAAGCGCAGGAACTGGTTCGCCATCGGCGTGGCGAACTGCCCGCCGGGATGCGTCGCGAGCACCATGCGCACCGCGTAGTCCTGCACGTTGGGCGCGATCGCCACGCTGCGCACCAGCCGCTGGGCGCGCAGGATCCCCTCCGCGTCCAGCACGCGCTCGATCTTCGGGCTCTCGCCCGTCGTCGTGCGGTCGAGGATCGTCGAGAGCTCCTCGCGGCTCGAGTAGCCGACCACCAGCTTGAAGAAGAAGCGGTCGAGCTGCGCCTCGGGCAGCGGATAGGTGCCCTCCTGCTCGATCGGGTTCTGCGTCGCCATCACGAAGAACGGCTTCTCGAGTTCGTAGGTGTTGCCGCCGACGGTCACGCTCCGCTCCTGCATCGCCTCGAGCATCGACGACTGCGTCTTGGGCGTCGCGCGGTTGATCTCGTCGGCCAGCACGATCTGCGCGAAGAGCGGACCCTTGCGGAACTGGAAGTCGCGTCCGTGGTCGGTCTCGATCACGATGGTGGTGCCGGTCACGTCGGCGGGCATCAGGTCGGGCGTGAACTGCACGCGGCTGAACTTGAGGTGCAGCGCCTGCGACAGCGACCGGATCAGCAGGGTCTTGCCGAGCCCAGGCACGCCCTCGAGCAGGCAGTGGCCACCCGCAAACAGGCACACGAGGACGCCTTCGACGATCTCCTTGTGGCCGACGACCGCCTTGGCGATCTCCGCGCGCGTCTTCTCGAATGAAGCGCGGAAGGCCTGTGCCTCCGCCTCTATGGAACCGGTCTGGGTCGACATGGCGGGCATGGTAGGGAACACCGCGACAACGGGAAGGGCTGCGCGTAGGCTTCCCGCCATGAAGCGCGTGTTTCGATGGATCCTCGTGACGCTCGGCGTCCTGCTTGCGACAGCCGCCGCTGCCGCGGTCTGGCTCTGGAACGACCCTGCGCGTGCCTTCGCCATCACCATGGCCGCCGGGCACGCCAATGCGGGCGTCACCGAGCGCTTCGTCGAGATCGACGGCCACCAGTGGCGCGTGCTCGACACCGATCCTCCCGCCGACGTCGCCTCGGAGCCGGCGCGCTCCCGCTCGATCCTCGTCCTGCATGGGCTCGGCACCTCGGCTGAGGCCATGATGGGCGTCGCCGCCATCATGCGCGACACGCATCGGGTGCTCGTGCCCGATCTCCCCGGCTTCGGCGAGCATGCGAAGCACGACGGCAAGAAGCACGACTGGCGCTTCTACATCGATGAGATCGAGCGATTCCGACAGCACGAGAGCCTCGGCACGGTCGATGTCGTCGGCACCTCGATGGGCGGTGCGTTCGCGGCGGCCTACGCGGCGATCTATCCGCAGTCGGTGCGTCGCGTCGTGCTCCTCTCGCCTGCGGGCGTCACGGCGCCCGTGCAGAACGACTTCATGAAGCGCGTCTCCGCCGGGGAGATCCCGCTCGACATCACCGACGACGCAAGCTTCGATGAGGTGCTGCGCCTCAACTTCCCGAAGCCCCCCGAGATGCCCGCGCCCATCCGCCAGGCGTTCATCGACCGTGCCGTCGAGCGCCGCGAGGCGCTGCTCTCGATCATCCAGGAGACCCGCGGATTCCTCATGAATGGCGTGGAACCGCTCATGAAGGACATCAAGGCTCCCACGCTCGTCCTCTATGGATCCGCTGATCTGCTCACCGACGCGTCGATGATCTCGGTCTGGCGCGCGGGACTCTCCGATTTCCGCGGCGAGGTCTTCGAGGGCGCGGGCCACGTGCTGCTGTACGACAGGCCCCGCGACGTCGCCGCCCGCATGCGGGAGTTCCTCCGCTGAGCGTCAGCCCGCGATCCGCGCGGCCAGTCGCTCGACCGACAAGGGGCTCGAGCCCTCCGCCTTGTTGTTGACGATGACCCAGGTCCCGATCCCTGCATCGAGCGCGGATCTCGCCAGGCGCGCGAGCGCATCGCGGCTCGCATCATCGGGCTCGACAAGCCGGTCGAACGGCGCGTAGAGGTCCTTCGCCTCCTCGTACTCGTGGTTTCCGCGCAGCATCCAGCGCATGACGAGCGGCCGCGCCGGATCGAGCGCAAGCTCGCGCGACTGCGCCTCGACGTCGGGCATGGTCGGGTGAACGGTGAGGCAAGGCACCGCGCCCGCATCGGCAAGCATCTCTCCGAGCTCCGCCCCGACCAGCGTGCGGTTGCGCACCTCGACCGCATAGAGCGGTCCGCGCGGAAGTCCTGCGAGGAACCGACGAAGTCCGCCGAGGAACTCGCGCGCGGCGCCCGCACCTGCGAGCCGCATCGGCGGAAACTGGAACAGCAGCGGGCCGGCCTTCTCGCCGAGCCCCTCGACCGCTGGCCGCACGCACTCGACGTCTGCGACACGCGCATCCAGGAACGCGCTCGGCGCGGTCGACGGAGTGAACGACTCGCGCTCGACGACGCCGCGCCACATCTTCACGAGAAACCGAAACGACGCCGGCACCTGCGCGGCCAGCCGCTCGAACTCGCGGCGGGGCGCAGGGCGATAGAAGGTCTTGTCGACGCCCACCGAGCGGAAGAGCGGGTGCTTCGCGTAGCTCTCGAGCCCGACGCGCGCGAGCGTCGACTCGCTGGCCTTGCGGTCGTAGACCAGTCCGTTCCAGCCAGGGAAGCTCCAGCTCGATGTGCCGAGGTAAAGAGACGACGGAAGCCGCTGCGCCAGCGTGCGTTGCATCTCGGTCGCCGCGGCAGGCGCCAGCGAAGCAGCGTCCGCGGCGGACGGGGGTTCCGTCGCATCGTTGAAGAGCGAGGGCGTTGCTTCGTTTTTCCGCTTCATTTTCGGGGTTTCCGCACCATTGTCGATTTATCAAAAGAGACAACGTCTCTAAAGACGCGCATCTTTTGATTCTTGTTCATCGGTTCGCAATGCGCAGGTGCAACAACGCGTACGACAAGCCGTACCACCCACCTATGGCTCTTGCCGCGAAGTCCACTCCGTCGTCCGTGGATCACCCGACCTCGGGTTCCGCTCTACCCATTGCCTTTCGGGCGCTCGAGCCCGTGCTGCGCCGCCTTCGTGCCGCGGTGAAGGCCGCGCTCGATACCCGGCCCAGGGCGAAGTCCGGCGCCCGCGCCTGCGCGCGTGAATTCGGATTCGATAAGTCGATTGGCTGGAAGATCTTCCAGATCGGGTACGGCGACGATGCGCTCGCGGTGCTCGGCGCGATCCCGGGCACCCGCGGATGGGAGATCGTGATCTCCAAGCTGCAGTTCCAGCGGGTCGCCGAGCCGGTCATCTCCGAGATCCAGTCCGCGCTCGCGGCCTTCGAGGCCGAGCTCGCGAGTCGCCGCATCGATCGCTCGACGCTGGCAGACATGGCCGCGGCCTCGAGCGTGAACACCGACGGCGCCCGCCAGATGCTGCGCATCCGCAAGCAGGCGACCGATGCGATGGCCGTCATCTTCGGCGTGCACGCCAACGCACGCGTCGGCGGCTACATCTGCATGATCGGCGCCTCGGCAGGAATGGTCGAGGTCGAGGCGATCACCATGATCGAGGGCCTCGAGCGGCGTCGTCCGGGCGCCGCATGGGTCGCTCACGAGCCCATGCGAGGCGGGCGCGGGCCGCTGGATCCACAGACCGCCTGCGTGCTGCTCTCCGATTACTCGTCGAAGGGGCTCAAGGCGAGCGAGCTCGCGGCACGGCCCGGAAGCACAAGCGTCTTCGAGTTCCGCGAGCGCGCGGCGGATCGCAGCGATGCGCTGCTGGCCTGCTTCAGCGAGGCGGCGAGCGGTGTCAGCGCCGCCGGCGGCATCTCGATTCCGATCGCCATGCCGACGGCGGTATGCGTCTTCGACGTGTTCCTGCCCGAGGAACTCACGCGCAAGGGCACGCTTCGCGTCGAGCTGCTCGCAGGGATCTCCGCTGGCGAGGATGGATTGCAGCCGATCCCGATCGAGACGCGTGTTTCCCAGCCGAACTCCCTGCATCTCGAGGATCTCTCGGCGCAGGCGAACTCGTCCTATGCCGCCGCCTGCGGGCAGGGCGCGTCCCGCCGCGGCAAGGACCTCAACCACTTCACCTGCCATCGCGTGACCATCCCGCATCCACCGGTGCCCTGCACGATCCGCATCTCGTGGGATGCGTGACTGCTCCGGCGCCCTGGACCCTGAGAACTGGAACCTGAAATGAACGCGACCCGCGCCAAATGGCGCGGGTCGCGGTGCTTCATGCGGTTGGTTTGCCTCACTCGACGTCGCGCTTGGGCGCGTCGGGGCGCGCCGGCAGCTTCTCGAGCACCTTGTCGACGAGCCCGTAGGAGAGCATCTCGTGGGCGGTGAGCCAGTTGTTGCGCTCGCAGTCCTCGGCGATCTTCGCCATCGGCTGGTTGGTCGCGTCGGCGTAGATCTTGTAGAGCTGGTCGCGCATCCTCAGGATGTGCCGCGCCTCGATCTCGAGGTCGGTCGCCTGGCCCTCGAGCACGCCGCCGATGAGCGGCTGGTGCATGAGGTTCTCCGAGTTCGGCAGCGCGTAGCGCTTGCCCTTCGTGCCCGAGCACGCGATGACCGAGCCCATGCTCGCCGCCTGCCCGATGATGTAGGTGGCGACGTCGCAGGGGATGAACTTCATCGTGTCGACGATGCCGAGGCCAGCGGTCACGCTGCCGCCAGGGCTGTTGATGTACAGGGAGATCTCGGCGCGCGGATCCTCGTTCGCAAGGAACAGGAGCTGCGCGACGACGAGGTTCGCCATCTGGTCGCCGACGGGGCCGCCGACGAAGATGATGCGGTCATTGAGAAGGCGCGAGTAGATGTCGTAGGCGCGCTCGCCGCGACCGGTCTTCTCGATGACGATGGGAATCAGTGTCATGGGGATCGTCTCGTTTCTAGCGTCGGATCTTCTGTCGCGTCGATGCGCTTACTTCTTGCTCTTGTCGGGGAACACGGCGACTTCGTCGACGAGGCCATAGGCCTTCGCCTCGTCGGCGCTGAAGAACTTGTCGCGGTCGGCATCCTTCGCGATCTTGTCGACGGGCTGGCCGGTGTGGCGAGCCAGGATCTCGTTCAGCGTGCGCTTCATCTTGGTGATGTGCTCCGCCTGGATCTGGATGTCGGTGGTCTGGCCAGTCACGCCGCCGAGCGGCTGGTGGATCATCACCTTCGCGTGCGGCAGGATGTAGCGCTTGCCGGGGTGTCCGGCAGCGAGCAGCAGGGCGCCCGCCGAGTAGGCGCGGCCGATGCAGAAGGTCGACACGTCCGACGAGATGAACTGCATGGTGTCGTAGACAGCCAGCATGTCGTCCACCGATCCGCCGGGCGAGTTGATGTAGAAGTTGATGTCCTGGCCCTTCTTCTGGTTCTCCAGGTACAGCATCTGCATCATCACGCGCGCCGCCGACGAGTAGTTGACCTCGCCGATGAGGAAGACGACGCGGTTCTCGAGCAGCAGCTCGTCGATGGTCATCTCGCGGGTGCGCTGGTAGTTGACGGCCGCAAGGACCTCGTGGCGCCGCTCGGGCGGCAGGCTGGCGAGGATGTGCGGCAGGTGCGCGTCGATGGAGGGGGGCATGCGCTTGGCCTCTGTCAGTTCTGAGCAGGGTGCTCGGTTGGTGTCCCGTCGCCGTAAGTGCCTGTAGTCTCAACGGTCTCAACGGTCTTGACGGTCTCTGTTTGGATCGCGGCAGACTTTGCGCAAACGCAGGTCCTGGCGCCATCCAGAGGGCGGCGGGATCGTATCGGTCGGTCTCTGATCGGCAAGCGGGCGGGAGAACTTCTCAATCGTTTCCCAAGTTTCTTCCCTCCCGTGCTTCAAGACTCTTTGGGTAGGTTCGGCTCTACTCGAAGCGCCATCCGAACTCGGAGGGATCGATGCCGCGGGGCGCGCGGGTGTCGCCCGGATCGCCGTGTGCATGGGCCGTGGGCAGCCGCAGCGCGAACTCGGTTCCGCTGGACGATGTCGAGACGACGCTGAGCCCGCCGCCGTGCCGCTCGGCGATCTTGCGCGCGACGGCAAGCCCGAGTCCCGTGCCGCGCTGACCCTTCGACGAGACGAAGGGCTCGAAGAGCCGCGCGCGGATCGATTCGGGAATGCCGCCGCCGTTGTCCTTGATCGCGATGACCACCTCGTCGGTGGCGGCGTCGAGCCGCGATCCGATGGTCACGATGCCCACGCGCTCGGGCGCAGCCTCGATCGCATTCAGCAGGAGGTTCGTCACCGCCTGGTGGACGGCAGGTCCGTCGATCGATGCCTGCGGCAGCGTCGCGTCGAGCTCGGTGAGTATGCCGACGCGGCGCCGTCCCGCGGCGGGCGCGAGGAGCTCCGCGACCTCATGGAGCAGGGCGTTGACATCGCTTGCTTCCGGCTCGAGCGGGCGCGCCTTCGCCCACGCCAGCATGTTGAGCGCGAGCGCCTGGATTCGGTCGAGATTGCGCTGCAGGACGGGCCAGCCCTCCTGTGCCCTGGCCAGCTCGCCCCGCGTGAGCGCCAGATCGACGGCATCGGCGCCGAAGCGCAGGCCCTGGAGGATGTTCTTGATCGAGTGGCTGAGGCTTGCCACCGTTTCGCCGATCAGCGCCAGCCGTTCCTGCGACGAGTGCGCCTCGCGGTGCCCGCGCGCCGCAAGCGCAAGCGTGATGAGGTCGGCTGCGCGCGAGGCTGTCGCCACCTCGCGATCGCTCGGCACCGAGAGGTCGGTGCGCTGGAGGAGCAGGGCGCCTCGGGTTCCGCCAGCCGCGCCGAAGGGCACGATGAGCGAGAGGGCGCCGTCGCTTGCCGCGAGGATCTCGCCGTCGACGATGCTCTTCCGCACGAGCGCGAAGGGCACGGTCGGCGGCAGCTCGCGGCCGAGCGAGGGCGCGACGAACTCCTCGAGCCGCGCGTCCAGCGCACGAAGGGCGACGCAGCTGCATCGGAGTTCGGTGCTTATGATGCGCGCGCACTCGCCAAGCAGGGTGTCGCCGTCGACAGGCTCCGCAGCGCGGGCAAGCAGCTGCAGGGCGACCGCTGCCTCCTCAGCCTCGTGGACGCGCGATCCCGCCTCCCGGATCCTGCGCGCCTGCGCCATGCCTGCATCGATGGCGCGGGCGGGCTCGACGCCCTCCTCGACGAGCAGGAACTCGGTGTCGCCGCAGCGGATGCGGTCGCCGACACCCGTGCCGACGGCGCCTGTGATGCGGACCCCGTTCACAAAGGTCCCGTGGCGGCTGCCGAGATCGCGCAGGGTCCAGCGCCCGTCATCCGGGGTGAGCTCTGCGTGTCGGCGGCTGATCGAGTGGTCGGACAGCTCCAGCGCCTCTGATGAGCGGCCGACGAGCTGCGGCTCGCGGTCCGGCAGCGGGAACGCCCGTCCTCGGTCTGGTCCTCGCACCACAACGAGCGAAAGCATGCGCCCATCGTACGGGACGGGCATCTACCATGCCCCTCCATGGCCGAGCCGCTCACCGCCTCGATGCGTTTCGTGATCCTCCACGGGAAGGACTCGTTCCTGATCGTGGAGCGGATCCGCCGCTTCCAGGCTGCGCTGACCGCGAAGTTCGGCGAGGTGTCGCGCTTCGAGTTCGACGGTGCCAGCGCGTCGGCGGTGGATGTCATCGACGAACTCCGCACCTTCGGGCTGCTCGCCACCCACAAGTTCGTGATCGTCGACAAGGCCGACCAGTTCCTCGCCAAGGAGGAAACCCGCCGCACCCTGGAGCGCTACGCCGAGAGCCCCATGGAGGAGGCGACGCTCGTGCTGCGCTCGGAGTCGTGGCGGCCGGGCAATCTCGACAAGCTGGTCGCGAAGATCGGCGCTGTCCTGAAGTGCGATCCGCCGGATGTCGGCGATGCGAAGGCCTGGTGCATGGCGCGTGCCGGCAAGGCGTACGGATTCGATGTCGATGCCGATGCCGCCGACGCCCTGGTGGAGCGGGTTGGGAACGACCTCGCCCGCCTCGATAGCGAGTTGGCGAAGTACGGCGCGTACCTCGCCAGCGAGCCAGAGGGGTCAAAGCGACTCACGAAGTCCATCGTCGCGCTCCTCACGGGCCAGACCCGCGAGGAAGCCGCATGGGAGGTGCAGGAGTCGCTTCTCGCTGGGAAGCCAGCCGCCGCCGTCCGCAAGGTGCGCGAGTTGATCGAGGTCTCGCAGGCGCCCGAGCAACTCGTGCTCTGGTCCATGGTCGACCTTGCCCGCAAGCTCCACGACGCCGCGCGCATGCTCCACGAGGGCGTGCCCGAAGGAGCTGTTGCGAAGCAGATCCGCCTGTGGGGGCCGGCGACCTCGCCGACCCTGCGCGCGGCCCGGACGATCGGTCCGAAGGGCGCAGCGCTCTTGTTCCGCGAGGCGGTCGACCTCGATCGGCGCTCGAAGTCAGGGCTCGCGGGCGAGCTGCCGCGCACGCTCGAGGCATTCGCCTCATCGATGAGCGGACGTCTCGCAACGGGGCATTCACCCCGCTGAACGTCGCGAGTACGCGCCAGCACGGGTATTACAGAACCTGATTTTTGGTGAACGGAGGGGAGATGCTCCGATGAACGCTGCGAAGGCGAAAACAGCCGACGCTGAAGTGTCTTGTCACGGCACGGCACCATCGCCTTCGTCACTGCGCTCCATGGAGAGCGCGACGACAGCGGTTGGTCAGGACGACCGAATTCCCCTCGAAGAGGAGCCTTGCATGGACAAGCTTGCCAGAACGGAATCTTCACCCCGCCGCACGACTCGCGAGGAGCGTCCCGTGCACCCCTGCACGCGCGACCTCGTGTTCAGCCTCGCGACGTGTGGTTCGCTCTTTGTGCTCGGTAGCTGGTCGCTCACCGCGGTCGGCTGCTCGGCGCAGGCGAAGACCAACGAGCAGCGCACGGCGCAGCGCCGCAACATGAACCCGGTCACCCCGCAGCAGATCGCTGCGAAGGAATCGGCGAAGAATGCTGCGATGTACAAGGTCAAGACGAGCACCACGCAGCCGACCTACGTGGCACCCGCGACCCTGACGACCGCCGTGGCGACGAAGACCCAGCCCGCTGTCACGCCGCTCACCCCGGTGCTCGACGACGACTGCAATCCGCTGGCTGAGAACGCCAACGAGATCCTGGCCTACACGCCGAACTCGTACCTGACCAAGACGAAGACGGTCCCGAACACCACGGCTCCCACGCTGTCCGCGTACACGACTGCGCCGATGCCGGAGCAGACCGACAGCTTCATGCTGACCTCGTCGTTCACGAAGGAGAAGTACTACATGCCGAACGGCATGGTGGCGCTCCGGACGTGGATGCCGAATCCGACTCGCCAGTGGGACGCCAACTCCACGGCGAACTCGAATGGCTGGAACTCGAACAGCTGGAACTCTGGCAACGGCACCTTCGCCAGCACGACCCGAACGACGTCGCCGACGAACGCGGTCGCTGCCAACTTCAGCACCACGGCCACCCACAATGCGACGACGGGCGTGACCACGACGAAGTTCGCGGCGAACACGACCAACACCGCGAACAGGGCCAACACGACGAACAACACGACGAACAACACGGGAACCAGCGGCAACACCACCGAGTTGTCGCAGCTCCTCGCCAACGCCTTCGCGGCGAACAGCGAGGGCACGATGGACCCGATGCGCGTGTGGTTCGTCTACGCATCGCTCGCGGTGTCCAATCCCGACATCAAGCTCCCCGAAGGCTGGAGCACCGACCTCGTTCCGGCGGAACGCGACCGCGTCCTCGCCGCGCACGCTGGCTTCGCCGCCCTCGGCCGTGCGTTCCGCGACGGCGCGACCAACGTCGACACCTCGACCCGCCAGGCGCTCGTCGCAGCGCTCGGAGGTGAGCCCGCGTTCACCATCCCGCGCGTCGACCTCTGCTCGAAGGTCACCGGCTACGGCGACTACTCGCCGATCGGCCGCCGCAACTTCCTCGTCGGCTCGAACAACCGCGTGATCGTGTACAGCGAGCTCGACGGCTTCAAGAGCAACCTTGAGAACGGCAAGTGGACGACGCGCCTCGCCACCCGCGTCTCGATCGTCTCCTCGACCGGCAAGGAGTCGGCCTGGTGCCGCACTCCCGAGTGGACCGAGGTCGTCGACACCGCCGACAACCGCCGCAACGAGTTCTTCCTTGGCGAGATCATCCCGATCAACTCGAACCTCGCGATGGGCACGTACTTCGTGAAGGTCGAGGTCAAGGACCTGACCAGCGGTGCCGTCACCTCCTCGATCGTGCCCTTCAAGGTGCTCGACAAGCAGGCGTACGCCGCCGCGACCGACAACAGCGACATCAACTGATCTCGCTGGACATTCCGCAGATTTCTCGCACGCGCCGAGCTTTGCTATGCTCGGCGCGTGCTTTCCAATCCGAGAAGCTACGCATCCGACCTCTCGAGCCCCTCGCGCGACTTCCTCGCCATCGAGGGGCTTGCCGTCCCTGAGCTGCGCGCGTTGATCGACCAAGCCGAGCGGTTGCTTCCGGCCGCCGTGGGCAAGGCGATGGCGGAGGAACGCCTGCGCGGCCGCGTGGTCGCCAACATCTTCTTCGAGGATTCCACGCGTACCCGCGTGAGCTTCGAGATCGCTGCCCAGCGGCTCGGCGCATCCGTGGTCAACCTCGGCGCGGGTGGATCGAGTGCATCAAAGGGCGAGACGCTGGTCGACACCGCCTGCAACATCGAGGCGATGGGGATCGATGCGATCGTCGTCCGCACCTCGATCTCGGGTGGTGCGGCACTTGTTGCCGATGCCGTCGCCTGCCCGGTCATCAACGCCGGCGACGGACGTCACGAGCACCCGACGCAGGCGCTGCTGGACGTCCTCGCCATGAAGCTGCGCCTCGGCGATCTCAACGGCAAGCGCGTCGCGATCGTCGGCGACATCGCCAACAGTCGTGTCGCTCGCTCGTCGACCCATGCGCTCGTCGCACTTGGCGCCCATGTCGTGATCGTCGGACCTCCGGCACTCGTGCCGAGTGGATTCGACCAGTTGGCGCGAGGCGCTGGTTCGATCACCATCTCCCACGATCTTGACGCGATCCTTCCAGAAGTCGATGCGATCATGATGCTGCGCATCCAGATGGAGCGCGCAGCATCGCACGGCATCGCGCCCGACTACCGCTCTGCGTACGGACTGACCGCGACGCGGCGTCCGCGGCTTCGGAAGGGTGCTGTCATCCTTCACCCTGGTCCCGTGAACCGCGGCGTTGAGATCGATGATGTGGTCGCGGACGATTGCGACGCCAGCGTGATCCTCCAGCAGGTCTCCTGCGGCGTCGCGGCGCGCATGGCAGTGCTCCTGCGGGCACTTGACCGCTAACCCCGCCAAGCGAATCCTCAAATCTCGCGTCTCTGCGAGCCGATAAGGGCGAAACGCGTTCTAAGTCACTCCAGGTGGATGGCTTGGCGCGCAGTCACGGCAACGCGGAGTCCCTCTCGTGCACCCGAATCCAGAAGCTCGCCAGATGCTCAACTCGATCGTTTGCGATGCGCCCGGCAAGCGGCGTTTCTTCGCCTCGATCGGCAAGACCCTCATTGCGACGGCGCTGACGTCGTCGCTCCTCGGCTGCGAGGTGGACTCGTGGTTCGACCCGAGCCGCACGGGCTACTTCGAGACGACGCCCACCACCATGCCCATCCTCTCGCGGCTCGATGTGATCGAGCAGCAGACGGCTGCGGGCATGGCGATCGCGCCGCCGTCACCGGAGGACCTCGTGCCCGGAGAGCTGAAGTACCGGCTCGCTCCAGGCGACATCGTGCGCATCGACGTCTTCGAACTCGTGACGCCTGGCGAGATCGAGCGCGAAGAACTCGTGGTCGACCAGACCGGAAACATCCGACTGAAGGAAGTCGGCGACATCGTGGCCGCAGGGCTCACGCTGGAAGAGTTCCAGCAGGAGATCGAGAGCAAGGTTGCGCGCCTGATCGCCAATCCCGTCGTGCAGGTCTCGCTCGCGCGTGGTCAGAGCTTCCAGTTCTCGATCAGCGGCGCCGTCAATGAGACGGGCGTGTTCACGCTCGAGCGCCCTGACTTCCGGCTCACCGAGGCGATCGCGCTCGCGGGCGGCACGTTGCCCACCACGCAGCGCGTCAAGGTCATCCGCGCTGCGCCGCTCGATGACACGCTGCGTCCGATCTATCCCGAACCGCAGTCTGGTCGCGAACCCGTCCCCGCTCCGGGCGCGGGCGAGAAGCCGTCGCCGAACGGCACCAACCTCGACGATCTCATCAACCAGCTCGACTCAGGCGCGAAGCCTGCGGACGCTCCGAAGTCGGAGGCGCCTGCGCCTGCGCCTGCGCCCGCGCCCGCTCCGGCTCCTGCGCCAGAGGCGCCGAAGTCCGACGCCCCGCAAGGTGACGCACCGAAGCCAGGAGAGATGCTCGAGGCACCGCGCTCATCGCCGGGCTTGGTCGCCGAGTACCGCCGTGCGTTCATGCAGGATGACAAGCCTGCCGTCGACATCGACGACCTCGCGGAGCCCAAGGCCCCCGAAGGCGAGAAGCCATCCTCGATGGGCGGCTATTTCTTCAACGAGTCCCTTGGTCGCTGGGAGCGCGGCGTCTCCGGACGCGCGTCCTCCGATCGCGGTGGTCGGCCATCACCGCAGGCTTCGCCGTCGATGTACGCGACCCGCATCATCGAGGTCGACTATCAGCGCCTCATCACGGGCGATCCGAACCTCAACGTCGTCATTCGCCCTGGCGATCAGATCTACATCGAGCCGCCGGAGACGGGGTTCCTCTACATCGATGGCGAGGTCGCCCGCGTCGGCGTCTACAACCTCGAGAACACGAACGGACGCCTCACGCTCAGCCGATTCGTTTCCGCTGCGGGCGGGCTCGCGCCGACAGCCATCCCCAACCGCGTCGATCTCGTGCGCATGCTCGGGAACGACCGCGAGGCGACGATCCGCATCGATCTCGCAGCGATCCGCAATCGCTCGGAGCCCGACGTCTACATGCAAGCCAACGATCACGTGATCATCGGAACGAACTTTATCGCCACTCCGCTGGCGGTTATCCGCAACGGGTTCCGCATGACGTACGGCTTCGGATTCTTGCTGGACCGCAACTTCGGCAACGACGTGTTCGGAGTGCCGCCGGGCTTCCCGTTCTCGCAGTGAGCCCGAGGCTCTCGGAGCGCTTGGGCGCCTGCACCGCACGGAGCGCGATGGTTTCTTGAGTTTCGCGCGCGAACAACAGGCTCCTCAGGTACGTATGGTCGCTCCCTCCACCCCCGATCCTGGGTCGCGGGGGCGGGTCGCGGAGGCCAAATAGGGGATCGCGGAGGGCAGGGGGATGCGCGGAGAGAGTTGAGAGTATCGAGTTTGTCCCCATGAGCGCCACCGATCGGGCACAGTCTCCACCCAGCATGGGCGTCGCGCTTCCGCGCGCGTCGGTGGTGGCGTTGACGGCTCCACAAGTGATCGCCGGCTCCGTGGTGCTGCTCGCAGCCTTCGTGGCGGTCTTCTGGGTGTTCTTCTCCACGCAGGTCAAGTGGGCTCTTGAGGAGCCTGCCGACTGGGGACACACCCTCATCGTTCCCGGCATCTCAGGCTACTTCGCGTATCTCCGTCGCGAAGAGCTCCTCGCAGCGCCCGCCAAGTCATGCTGGTGGGGCGGACTACTGATCGTGATCGGAGTGGGCGCGTACGTCGCCACCACCTTCGGCCCAGGCTGGTTCGTCCTTCACCACAATGCGCGTGGACTTGCGATCGGCATCACCCTGCTCGGTCTGATCCTGCTGATCCTCGGCACCCGCGCCACCAAGATCCTTCTCTTCCCGATCGGCTATTGGGTCGTGTTCGGGCAGTCGGTGAGCGAGCGCCTTCTCCAGCTTGTCACCGAGCGCATGCAGGATTGGTCCGCCGTCGGCGCGCACGGGATGCTCGCGCTCACCGGCGTCGATGTCGAGCGCAGCGGCAACGTGCTCACCGTCTTCGTGGATGGCGTGCCGTCGCAGCTCAACGTGGCCGAGGCGTGCTCGGGCATGCGCATGCTGGTCGCATTCCTCGCGCTCGGAGTCGCCATCGCCTACACCGGACTCTCGAGGACGTGGCAGCGCGTGGCGCTGGTGGTCGCGGGAATTCCAGTGGCGATCGGCGTGAACGTCCTGCGCGTCTACACGCTTGGCATCCTCTCGCTCTTCGACGCCAACTTCGCGACCGGCGATTTCCACAGCTTCATCGGCCTCGTCTGGCTCGTGCCGGCTCTGCTCCTCTACCTCGGCATCATGTGGTTCCTGCGAAACCTCTTCGTGGATGCCCCTGCCGACCCCGTCAAGGGCGCTACGACGAAGGGAGCCGGGCATGTTGTTTGAACGCTCCGCGCTGAAGGCCTACTTCGCGGCGCTCGCGATCCTCGTGGTCGGCGCGATCGGATTCCGGCTGCTCATCAGCCAGCTCAACATCCATCTCACGAAGGAAGCCGTCGACCTCCGCAGACCGCTCGATTCGATCCCGACCAAGCTCGGGCGCTGGGAGCGCGTGGGGCTCGACACGGTCTTCAGCAGCACCATGATCGAGGAGCTCGGCACGCGCCGCTACCTCGACCGCGTCTACGCGCTCGACGGCGACCCTGCGAAGGGAACCGTGCACGTGCACGTCGCCTACTACACGGGCACCATCGATGCCGTGCCGCATATCCCCGAGCGATGCTGGGCTGTCGGCGGGCTCGAGCTCACGCGCAACTCCGAGGGCACGCCGATCGCCATCGACCGCAGCGGATGGCGTCCGGCGGATGGCGACAACGCATCGCGATATCAGGTCGCGACCGTGCAGGATCCCGTCACTGCGGACCTCGAGCAGGTCACCATGCCCCGCGGCGAGCTCGCGCTGACCACCATCGAGTTCCAGAATCCGAAGCAACCGAAGCGCCGCCAGGTCGGCGGCTACTACTTCATCGCCAACGGCGCGCTTGCGCGCACGAGCTACGACGTCCGCGCGATGGCGTTCAACCTGTCCGACCGCTACGCCTACTACTGCAAGGTGCAGCTCACCAAGGCAGGGGACGTCGCGGAGGAGAACGGCTCGCTCATGGAGCCGTTCAAGTCCGATGCTGCGGAGATCCTCACGTCACTCACGCCGCACTTGATGCGGTGTCTGCCCGATTGGCCCACCTGGGAGAAGCGCTCCCAGGAGGGCGCCGCTGAATGAACGATCCGCGCGGTCCAACCGCGCTTCGCGGCCGGCACGCCGGCCAAAGGCACGAACATGGCACAGAAACTCAATAAGAAACTCGTCTTCGTCGTCGGCTCGCTGGTCCTCCTCGTCGTGCTCGGCGGCGCGATCACGCTCGTGCTCCGCTACCGCTACGACGCGGAGCGTCACGTCCGCGCGGGCGACCAGGCCATGGCCGCCGGCGACTTCAGGAAGGCCGCCGATGCGTACGGTCGCGCCGTCTCGAAGAAGGCGAGCAACCTCGACTACCTCGGCAAGTTCCGCGAGGCCGTGGTCAAGATCGTCCCCGAGACCGAGACGGAGTCGCGCGAGCGCTACCAGCAGCTGCTGAGCGTGCTCTCGGCGGAGGCGCGCGTCGGGCGCAACGACCTCGCTCGGCTTCGCACCTATCTCGAGGCCGTGCGCGAGCAGTCCGAGGCGTTTGACAACGTCGGCTCCTGGAAGGCGTTCTCAGACCGCTGCGACGACACCATGCGCTCGTATTCGGATGACGATCCGTTCATGCCGATCGCGCGCCTCTACCGAGGCTACGCGGGTTTCCGCCGCATCGATTCGCTCAATGATGCCGAGCGGGCGGCTGTCATCGCCGATCTCGAGGCGGGAGCCAAGGCGAAGGATCTCAATGCATTCGAGAAGGATCTCGCGCTCGGTTCGCTCGCGCGCATGGCGGTCCGCGAGCGGGCGATCGCCGGCGGCGCCGGCCGCGCCGATCGCCTCGAGGCGACGCAGGCCGCGCTCGACGCAGCCCTGGCCCGCGCGAAGTCGGAGACGCCCGAAGGGCTGCGCACCGCGATGGCGGAGTACGAGCTCGCCCTGATGAATGCACAGGGCAAGCGGAACGATGAGACCCTTGATGCGGTCGGCATGCGTCTCGCAAAGATCGCATTGCAGTCGCCCGATCCGATCGCGCTTGTCGAGACCGGACAGATCCTCTCGCGCGGAGGCGCGAACGGAATCGAGGAGGCGCAGTCGATGCTGGGCGCGTACGTCGAGAAGAACCCGGGCGCGATGCTCCATCGGCGCCTGTACGCGAACACGCTGCGCGTGACCGACCCGAAGAGCGCGCGGCGCGAGCTGCAGACGGTGATCGACGCCCCGCGTCCGCCGAGCGGCCTGCTCGCGGCGCTCTACGAGTCGAATCGCGTCGTGTGCTCGATCGCGCTCTTCGATGTGATCTTCGATGACGCGGAGCGTGCGTCGGAGGCAGACAAGCCGGCGGCGCTGAAGGACCTCGAGAGCGCGCGCGACGCGCTGGCGAAGGCCCTCGAGGGCGCGACCGACCAGTCGGCGCTGCTCCGCGCGGAAGGCAAGATCGCGCTGCAGAAGAACGACTCGATGGGAGCGATCATCAAGTTCAACGAGGTCTTCAAGAAGGGCAGCCAGATCGACCTGGAGCTCTATGTGCTCACGGCGATGGCGAACCTCAGGATCCAGGAGTCGGGCCGTGCGCTCGAGCTGGTGACCAGCGGACTCAACCTCGCGCCGGGCAATGTCGCCCTGCTGAAGCTGCGCGCGCGCCTTGAGCTGGCGACCGCCCGTCCTCGCGACGCGGCGAACACCCTCCGTGGCGTGCTTGAGTTCTTCCCCGATGACAAGGAGGCCCAGGAGCTCCTCGCCTCAGCCAACAGCATCCAGGACAGCGACGTGGTCTCGCCGGGCGGCGGCGATGGATTCATCGATTTCGCAGGCAAGGTGCAGGCGCTCGTCGACGCAAAGGACTTCGACGCAGCGCGACGCATGCTCGAGGAGATGCGGCAGAAGGCGAAGGGTCCGGATGCGCGCTTCGTGCGCCTCGCGGTCGCGATCGAGGTGCAGGCGGGTGCGCTCGACGCCGCTCGCCAGCTCACCAAGCAGGGGCTTGCTCAGTTCCCGACCGATTCGGCCCTGATCCGCTTCAACGCCGTGCTTTCGAGCGAGGACATCGTCGAGCGCGTCGTCGCCCTCTCCGAGAGCGCGGTCGAGGATCCGAAGGAGCGCGCGGTGCTGACGTACCTGCGCCTCGTCCAGACCGGTGACACCGTGACGGAGCAGGCTGCGCGCGACCGCCGACTTGGACTCTCGTCCGCGCAGGCGACCGAGCAGAACGCGGCCAAGCTGAAGGCCGCCGCGAAGGAGTGGCGCGCTCGAGCCGAGGCGCTCGATCCGACGCACCCCGGCCTGCTGGAGGCCGACTTCAACGCCGCGCTCGCTGCCAAGGACTACGCGACCACGGAGACGATCGCGAAGCGTGCCGAGGAATCCAACCGCGACCGCACGCAGTCCGCGATCTTCCGCGCGCGCGTGCTGCTTGAGCAGGACAAGAACCAGGAGGCCGCCGCCGTCCTCGAGCGTGCCATCCAGAGCGGCGTCGACGCTTCCACGATCTACCGCACGCTGGGCGCGGCAGTCGAGCGGCTCGGCAACATCGAGGCTGCGCTGCGCAACTACGAGGAGTCATACAAGCGCCGCCCATCGGATATGTCGACGGTGCGGCTGCTCGTGGGCGCGCTGGTGCGCTCGGGCAACCCCGCGCGGGCGCTCGAGGTGCTGCGTCAGGCGCGGTCCCTTGCAGGATTCGATGACGAGGTCGGAAACACCTGGCTTGCGCTGGAGCAGCAGGTCGGCGATCGCCGCCTCGCCCAGCGCATGCGCGATGGCCGCTACCGCATCGCACCCATGGACACGCCGAACGCCGTGGCGCTCGCCTCGATGCTCGCCGTGTCCGCACCCGATCGCGAGGACATCGTCAGCGAGAACGGGCGACAGGTCTACACCGAGAATCAGTGGAACGCCCTCGATACCGCGAGCCGGAACAAGGAAGTCGACCGAATCCGCGCAGAGTGGCGCGAGCGCGCGGAGGTGATCTTCAAGGAGATCCTTGCGCGCGAGCCGAGCAACGTCGACGCGGCCAGCAGCTACTCGGGCATGCTGCGCATGCTCGGGCAGATGGATGCGGCCGAGAGCACCCTCCGCGCTGCGGTCGAGGCCGGCGGCGGCGCGGCAGGCTGGCGCGGCTGGATCGTGCTTGGGCAGCTCCAGGTCTACATGTCGGCCGAAGACCGTGCGCGCGCTTCCTTCGGGGAGGCGATCAAGCGCGAGGATCCCGCGACGCGCGATGCGACCCGCACCATCATCGACATGCTCATGGGCATCGAGCGCTTCAAGCTCGCGTACGAATACCTCGAGCCGCTCGTGCAGGCGGATTCGTCGCGCGGCATGAAGATGCGGCAGTCGGAGTGCCTCCTGCGCCTCAACCGACCGACCGACGCCCGAAAGGTGTTCGATGCGAGCATCGGCACGGGACCGCGCGAGCTTGGCGAAGAGCTGCTCGATGGCGCCATCAGCGTCGCCATCGGCGATGAGCTGCGCCTCAGGAGCGACACGAACGGCGCCCGAGCCGCCTTCGAGGCAGCGCTCGCGCCGTACCAGCGCGCCAAGCAGCTCGCGCCCGCCATTCCGCAGCCTTTCATCCAGGATGCGATGCTGAAGCGCAAGCTCTTCGAGCTCACGGGTGACCGCACGCGGGGTCAGGAGGCGCTCGCCGCCGCCGATCGCGCGACGTCGATCGGCGCCACGTTCTATCCGGCGTGCGCGGCCCGCTCCGAAGTGCTCGTCTCGCTCGGCGATGTGTCGGGCGCAGCAGCGGAGCTTGAGCGCTTCCTGCGCATCCTCCCGACCTCCGTCGATGCGCGCCGGCGTCTCGTCGACCTGCTCTATACGAACGCGCAGTTCGACCGAGCGGAGGAAGTGCTGCGCCAGGCGATCGGCTACGCCCCAGGCGAGCCGAACTGGCACTACACCCTCGGTGACCTGCTTGCCCGCCGCGGCAAGCTCGCTGAGGCGGCGCTCTCCTATGGGCGCGCCGACAAGTTGTTCCCCGATCCCGCGACCTTCTACCGCCAGTGCGACGCGCTGATTCGTGCGCGCGACTTCCGAGGTGCGATCGATGCGTGCCGCGCGCGCGGCGATCTCGTCCGCGACGACGCCGTTGCGCGTGGATTCCTCGGCGCGGCGCTCGTGGCGATCGGCGAGAAGGGGGACGGCGTGGCGACCCTGCGCGAGTCGTTCCAGGTCGTCAAGCGCGCCTACGACGCAGGCGAAGCCAAGCCGATGCAGGACTGGTACGGCGCGATCCGCCTGATCTTCGCGCCTGGTCTTCTCAATGAAGCAGAGGCGCTCGTGAAGGACGTCTCCGGCGGCGATCCGACTCCGGTTGGCTGGGAGTACCTCGCCTTCCTGGCGCTTGGCAACGATTCCGGCGGTCCAGCGAAGGTCATCGCCTATCTCGAGCCGGTCGCAGAACGCGACTACTCGAAGATGCCGGAGTTCGCGTCGATCCTCTACGACCGCCTTGGCACCAGCTACTACATGGCTGGACAGTGCGAGAAGGCCGTCCAGACGTTCCAACGCGCGCTGCAGTATTCGCCCAACAACCACGCGGTGCTCAACAACTACGCCTATCTCTGCGTCGAGTGCCTGAAGGACGCCGACCGCGCCATTGAGCCGGCGCGACTCGCTGTCCAGATCCAGCCGACGCGCGCCGAGTATCTCGACACCCTCGCCTTCGTCCTCATCACGGCGAAGAAGTACGAGGAAGGTCTCGATTACGCGGACCGAGCGGCGAAGCTCGGCGACAGCGCGCCGGTCCAGCTGCACCGTGCGATGGCGCTCCTCGAGCTCGGGCGCGTCGATCAGGCCAAGGACGCCGCGCGGCGCGCGGGCGATATGAATCCCGATCCGCCGACGAAAGCCTCGCTCGAGCAATTGCTTGCGCGCATGAAGTGACCTCAAGTGAGATGGGCATTGTCCCGATAGAACGATTCCGAGAACAGCCATGAGCATCGCACCATCCAAGTCACCCGTCGATCCAAGGACCCCGTCGGCGCGGCCGAGGCAGGGCCAGCCCGCCGCCGCAGCCCAGGTCGATCCGATCCGCGTGTTGCGCCAGAACTCGTGGAAGATCGGCGCGTCCGTCGTCACAGGGCTTGTCTTCGGCGCGGTCGCGACGGTCGTCTGCGACTTCGTCTACCCGCTGTACAGCGACACCGTGCTGTTCGAGCTTCAGGTCTCGCCCGAGGAGAGTACCGACGTCATCGCCCGCGACGACCGTACCGAGGAGTCGGTCGAGCGTGTGGGTCAGACCGAGGCTGCCCGTATCCTCTCGCGCGAATTGCTCCTGAAGGCGATGAACCATCGCGACATCGAGCAAACGAAGTGGAGCGAGTGGTACCTCGACGACTCCGGGCGCTTTGTGCCTGAGGACGCCGTCGATGACCTCGAGGAAGAGCTTTCCGCTGGACATCGCCGGCGCACGAACTACGTCCAGCTCTCGTGGTCGACCCACGTCGCCGCAGACGTGCCGGTCGTGCTCAACCGCATCGCCGACACCTACATCGCCACCAAGCGCGCCGCCGACGACGCCAAGTTCGAGGCGAACCGGCAGACTTTCGCCAAGCAGCTCAATGACCTTGACGCGCAGCTCTCCAGCCTCGGCAAGGAGATCTCGAAGTTCGTGACCGATCGCAACATGACCTCGACCAACGAGGAGCGCAACGAGATGCTCCTCGCTGTCGAGGACACCGCGCGCCGCGTCGGCGAGACGAAGTCGCTCCTGACGCTCTCGCAGAGCAAGAAGTCGCAGACCGAAGCCAAGATGCAGGGTCGACTCGAGCCCTCGCCCGACGATATCCGCACTGCGGAGGAAGACCCGGTCGTCCAGCGCGCGAAGCAGACCGTCCAGGAAGTCCGCGTCGCCCTCGAGGCGTATCGCAAGAAGTTCGGCGCCGACCACTCCGCCGTGAAGTCCATGGACAGCCAGGTGCGCGCCGCGGAGCTCGAGAGCGAAGTGCTCCTCAACCAGATCCTGAAGCGCAACCTGAACGCCGACTTCAAGACCTATGCCGACCAGACGGAGAGCTATACGGGCCTGCTCGAGAAGTTCGAGAAGGATCTCGCCACCCAGAGCGTGCGCTTGAAGGACTTCACCGCGAACCTTGCCACGGTGGACGAGCTCAAGGAGCGCCGCGAGCGCCTGCTCGAGGCGCGCGCGAAGCAGCTCGAGGTCCTCGCCAATCTCGACCAGCTCAAGGCGCGCGACGATGCCCGCGCGGTCTCGGTCGCCAAGCGCGCACAGACCCCGCGCGAGAAGAGCTTCCCGCAGTTCAAGTACATGATCCCCGCCGGTGGCGTGCTTGCCCTGCTCGGATTCGTTGGCTTCATCTTCGTCCGCGAGACGCTCGATACCCGCGTTCGCTACGCGACCGACCTCACCGCGATCCCCGGATTGCGACTCCTCGGATCGATCCCCGATCTGGCGGAAGACCCGCTCGGACCGAAGCAGATCGAGCGCGTGGTCCGCGACGCACCGAAGTCTGTCGCTGCGGAGCTCTGCCGCCAGCTCAGCGGCCAGGTTCTCAAGGCCTGCGCGCAGGGCGGCGTCAAGTCGATCGCCGTGCTCTCGGGCTTGCCCTCCGCAGGCACGACGAGCCTCATCTCGAACCTCGCCGATTCGGTCGCAGCCAGCGGGCGCAAGGTGCTGGTCGTCGACGCGAACTTCCGCCGCAGCCATCTCGCCGCGGCGATGGGAACCGAGCCCGACGCGGTCGGCCTCGGCGACATCCTTCGCGGCAGTGCTGGAATCGGCGATGCGATCCGTCCAGCCGGCGGCAATGTCGACATCGTGTCGGCGGGAACGCCTGACGCGCGTGTCTTCGAACTTCTCAACACGCCCAAGCTCGACGCATTCATCCAGGATGCGGCGTCGCGCTATGACATCGTGCTCGTCGACGTGCCGCCGATCGTGGTCGCGGGCGATGCGCTTGCGGTCGCCAACAAGGTCGACGGCACGCTGCTTGTGGTCCGCGCCTTCCAGGAGCAGCGCGGCCTTGTCGCGCGCGTCGTCAACCAGGTCTCGGATACCCGCGCGCAGTTCCTTGGCGCGGTGCTGAACCGTCCGAAGAACACCGCTGGCGGCTATCTCCGCAAGAACTACGAGGCGATGGCGGGCTACGCAGGGAAGTGACGGCCGCTGGCCGTGGCCGAAGACGTGACCAGCAATCCGAACCATCTCCCGGATTCGCGACCACTTCGCGTGTTGATCACGGGAGGGGCGGGCTTCATCGGCTCGCACCTTTCCGAGCTGCTGCTCGACCAGGGGCATGCGGTCACGGTCGTGGACAACTTCTCGACAGGCCGACGCGAAAATCCACGCCTCGTCGGTTCGACCGCCGCGCGCCGCGAGCGCTATCGCGTGATCGAGGGGCATGCATCCGAAGTCGTCCCCGCGCTCGACGCGCGTGACTTCGACTGCGTCTACCACCTTGCCGCGGCAGTCGGCGTGCGCCTCGTGGTCGAGAAGCCGATCCACACCATCGAGACGAACATCACGGAGGCAAGCGCCGTGCTCCGGTTCGCGGCGGCGCGTTCGCTGCCGATCCTCGTGGCGTCGACGAGCGAGGTCTACGGCAAGGGCGTGCGCGTGCCGATGCGCGAGGACGACGATGTCCTCTATGGCTCGACCGCGTACAGCCGTTGGTGCTACGCCTGCTCGAAGGCGATCGACGAGTATCTCGCGCTGGCGTATCACCGCGAGCATGGGCTGCCGGCGGTGATCGTGCGGTTCTTCAACACCGTGGGCCCGAGGCAGATCGGCGACTACGGCATGGTGCTGCCGCGCTTCGTACAGGCGGCGCTGGCGGGAGTCGACCTCGAGGTGCATGGCGACGGCACCCAGTCGCGCTGCTTCTGCGATGTGCGCGATGTGGTGTCTGCGCTCCCGACGCTGCTCGCACGACCCGCGTGCCGCGGGCGTGTGTTCAACCTCGGGCGCGAGGAACCGATCACGATCGCGGAGCTTGCGAAGCTCGTGATCCGCACGCTCGGATCGCGGAGCGGCATCCGGATGATTCCGTACGAGCAAGCCTTCGCGGTCGGATTCGACGACCTCATGGTGCGTCAGCCCGACCTCACGCGCATCCGCGAGGCGATCGGCTTCACGCCGCGCATCTCCCTCGAGCAGACCATCCGCGACATCGCCGATGAGCAGCGCCGAGCATCCGCTGCAGTCCTGACCGGGGGTGCGACGTGCTAGAGCAGTCGCAGCCGCCCGCGGTCAGCATCCCGATGCCGACGCTTCCGATGTCAGCGGAGCCGATCAAGGCGGCCGACGATGGCGGTCTGCTTGGCACCGTGAGCTTCGGCGCGCTCGAGTACCTCAATGGCTACGCGGGCGTGTTCATCATCGGATTCCTGGTCACCCTGATCGCGACGCCCTTCGTCCGCAAGCTTGCGATCGAGATGGACATCGTCGACAAGCCGAACGAGGCACGCAAGCAGCACAAGTACCCGATCGCGTACCTCGGTGGATTCGCCGTCTTCCTCGGCGTCATGGCGGCGATCGCGTACAGCTACGCCATCATCGATGGTCCCGGTGGCACGCTCGGCCCCGTGCCGCTGTCGATCGTGATCGGCATCGTCGCCATCACCTTCACTGGCCTTGCCGACGATGCATGGGGCTGGGATCCTCGGCTGAAGATCGCCGGTCAGTTGGTCGCAGCCGCTGCGCTCGCCGTGCAGGACATCGGCACGCGGGTCGCCGAAGGGGTGCTCGCGCCCGTCTTCGGGGAGCCGCAGACCGTGCTCTTCACGCTCGGCCCACTGGCACTCCAATCGGGCGACGTCTTCTACTGGTCGGGCACCGCGATCATCGCGATCTTCGTGCTGGGCGGCTGCAACGCCATGAACTTGATCGATGGCCTGGACGGGCTTTGCTCGGGCACGGCTGCGATCATGGCGACGGGTCTCCTCGCCATCAGCCTCTTGATGGCGGCGGGAATGCAGATCACCGACCCGTTTGAATCGCTGGCGGGCGTCCGGATCGTGCTGTGCCTTGCCCTCCTCGGGGCGGTGCTGGGATTCCTCCCGTGGAACTTCAATCCTGCCATCATCTTCCTCGGCGACTGCGGTAGCCTCCTGATCGGCTACCTCATCGTGGTCTCGATCCTGCTGCTCGGCGAGCGCGGCGACACCCACCTCGTGTTTGCGGGGCTGATCATCTTCTCGCTGCCGATCATGGATACCGCGCTTGCCATCCTGCGCCGGAAGTTGGCGGGCGTGCCGATGTCGACCGCGGACGCCAATCACATCCACCACATCGTGAAGCGGGCGGTGGGCGGCGTGAAGCGCGCCGTGGTCGTCCTCTACGGGATCTCAATCGCCTTCGGGATCCTCGGCGTCGTGCTCGGCGCATTGGCGATCGAGCAGATCGTCCGCCTCCGTATCCTCTACTCCGTGTCCATCGTGCTCTTCGGCGCGATCGGTGCGGTAGCGCTCAAGGTGGCGCTCCGGAGCCGCTGGGCCAGCCAGTCCGGGCTGGTTCCAGTTGAACCAGCGCCTGCGGTGCAGGTCGATCCGGTGCCGAGCGCCACTTCAGCGGCGACGCAGCCGAAGCCATAATCGGTAAGTCTGACTCATGGATGGCACCCACGCAGGTCACATACCCGTTCTTTTTGACGAAGTAATGGGGGTACTTCGTCCGAGTGACGGCGATGTATACGTTGATCTGACTTCAGGTCGGGGTGGACATGCTGCTGCTGTGGCGTCGCGGATCGCTCCGAGCGGGCGTGTTGCCCTCTTCGACCTCGACCGCGAGAACCTCGTCTATTCGAGCGCGCGGGTGGCGAGGGAGAGCGGCATCACGCCGGTCGCGATCCACGGCAGTTTCGTGTCGGTCGGGCGCGAGCTTGAGGCGGCCCAGCTCCGCGCCGACGTGGTGCTCGCCGACCTCGGCTTCGCGTCGACTCAGGTCGATGACCCCGAACGAGGCCTGAGCTTCATGCGTGACGGACCGCTCGACATGCGCCTCGACCCGACGTCCGGCATGTCCGCGGAGGATGTCCTGGCGACCTCGAGCGAGCGGGATCTCGCCGACCTGATCGGGCGCTTCGGAGAGGAGCCGCTCGCGCGCAAGATCGCCGCCAAAATTGCTGCTGCACGCGCAGTTGCGCCGATCAAGACAACGGCGCAACTTGCGGATCTCGTTCGGGAGGCCTACGGCTCCCGGGCGCACGCTTCGCGAATGCACCCAGCGACGAAGACCTTCCAGGCGCTTCGCATCGCGGTGAACGATGAGATGGGAGCGCTCGATGCGCTCCTTGACTCGATTCGCCGTGCCGCCGAGCGCGCGAAGGATGGCCGACCGACCTGGCTTGCACCGCGGGCGCGCGTGGCGATCATCGGGTTTCACAGCCTCGAGGATCGCCAAGTGAAGCAAGCTTTCGCCGGGATGCGAAAGAGCGGTCTCGTGACGGAGATTGCCTCTGGAGCAATTGGACCGTCGGAATCCGAGTGCGCGGCGAACCCGCGCGCGCGGAGCGCGAAGCTCAGGGCCGTCATGGTCGATGGCCCTGCGACCTCCGCGTAGGTGAAGGCAACAGTCAACAACTTGGTGCGAGAGTGCCGGGTCCGCGAGGCAGTGCAGGTCGCACGGCGGGCAGGCGACGAGCAGCAAGGCTGAAGCAAGGAAGCTCAGTCATGACGCGCGAGAACAAGCTGGTCCTGGTCATTGGGTTCGGACTCCTGCTCTTCGTGGGCATCCTGGTGTCCGACCATCTTTCCGCACGCGATGCGCAGTTCTCGAAGCCTGACTCGCTGGTCGAGGCGAAGTACCAGAAGGACCAGCAGCTTCCTCCCATCGAGGCGCCGGACGTCGTCGGCTTCGGCACGCTTCCCCGTGGCCCTGAGTCCGCTCCCCAGGTCGGCGGCGTGGTGATCGTTCGCCCCGAGATGACGGAAGGGCAGGGCGGGACGATCGCTCCACCCGTCGCGCCGGTTCCCGCCGAGCGCACGCACACGGTCGCGAAGGGCGACAACCCCGAGAAGATCGCGCTCAAGTACTACAACAAGCGCTCGCTCGCGACCAAGCTCGCCGAGTACAACAACATCGATCCCGCGAAGCTGAAGATCGGGCAGACGCTGAAGATCCCCGATATCGGCGTGCTCGACCCGAAGGCGGTCGCCACGCAGCAGCAGCAGTCGATGCCTCAGCAGATGCTCCCGCAGGTCCCCGAGCAGCAGCAGGCGCGCGTCGAGCCGCCCGTCGCGCCGGAGCCAAGGGTCAGCGAAGCGCGGGCGCGCACCGTGAAGGTGCAGAAGGGCGACAGCCTCTGGAAGATCGCAGAGCGCGCGTACGGCAAGGCGAGCAATGCGAAGATCAAGGAACTCCAGCAGCTCAACCCGGGCCTGAACGAGAAGAACCTCAAGATCGGCAGCGAGATCAAGGTCGCCGCAGCCAGCTGATGCAGTGAACGCGCGCCGCACGGCGCGAGGCATGGAGGCCTCATGTTCGCCAAGATCGCAACCGTCATCGTCGTCCTCGGCGCCATGTATGGCGCGCTGCTGGTGAATCGCCAGAAGCGCATCGACGCGGCTTCGCAGATCAGCCGCATTCACTTCCGCATGCAGGAGATTGACCATGAGAAGGTCCGGCTGCAGGTGCAGGTGGCGAAGGAGACCACTGCGACCGCGCTGAACGAGCGCCTGGGCGAGAAGCGCCTCGCAGACTACAAGTCGGTGCCGTTCCGCCATGATCCTGCGCGCGCCACCGAGAGCCGCATGGGCGACCCGCTGACGGTCGCGCCGCCTGCGGAGGACGCGAAGTCGACCGCTGCACGGACCAGCAAGAAGAAGAAGGAGATCGGATGATGGAGACCCAGCAGTCGGAGGCGCCCGAAGTGCCTGAAGTGCATGCGGCGCCCGACACCGAAGCGGTTCCCCCGACGCGCGCCCACTCGATTGCACGATGGGCGTTCGTTCTTGTGATGGGGCTCGCCGTGTGCATCACGGGGATCACCGTTCGCGTGATCCAGCTCAAGACGAGCCCGGATCCTCGGCTCGTCGCGGCGATGCAGGATCCGAATGGGCGGCTCGCGCAGCAGCGCCAGGTCTGGGACGGTCTGCCGCGCGGCGAGATCGTCGATCGGAACGGGCGCACGCTCGCGCTCGACGCTCTCTCCGGCACGCTCTACATCGACGTGCGCGACCTCTACCGGGACACCATCCGGAGCAACGAGGAGGCTGCGCGCCGCATCAAGGCGGGCAAGCCGAAGCCGCATGACCGCATGGTGGTCGACCCGATCAGCGAGCTGGCTGCACAGCTCGGTCCTCTGCTCGGGATGCCGCCCGCCGAAGTCGTCGCCCGCATCGTGCACAAGGATCCGGGCGCGGGCGATCACTCCCGCGTCGCTGCATCGCTTCGCACCTTGCCCGCGTCGGGCGTGCTGACCGATGCCGAGTGGTCGCAGCTCCCGCGCTACGTGCCCATCGAGAAGAAGCTCGATGACGACCAGATCCGTCTGCTTCGCGAGGCGAAGGAGAAGGGTGGTCCGACCAGCATCGTGCGCGCCGCCCACTTCGCGCCGCAGTCGGAGCGCATCCGTCCGTATGGCGCAACCGGCGCCGCCCTCGTCGGCAAGACGGGCATCGATGTCGTGGACAACGCGTCGCTGGTCCTCGACCTGCGTGCGATGTACCGCGATGCGACCGAATACAACCGCCACGCGATCGAGGCGATCCGCAACGGTGAGAACCTGCGCCTGATCGATGACCCGATCGGCGAGCTTGCCTCGACTGTGGCGCCGCTTGCGGGCGTCGAGCCGCGCGAGATCCTCGTGGCCGTGCTCGGCGAGCAGGGGCTGGATCCAAGGCATCGCGTGGAGTCGTGGGCGAGGACCATGCGCCCCGAAGGCGAGATCGGCGAGGACGACCTTGAGGAGCTACCGACGCGCCTGGTGCTCAAGGAGCACATGACGGCTGGTCAGCGCGAGCGCCTCGAGAAGGCACAGGTCGCCGAGAGGGCTGAGCCGTCGCTCGCGTATGTCGCGGTGCTCACGGGCACCGAGGGCATCGTCGGGCGCAGCGGCGTCGAGCGACTGGAGAACGGACGCCTTTCCTCGAAGCCGGGCTACACGACCTTCTACGCATCGCGCCTCGGCTCGGTCATCACGATTCCGCCCGAGGGCTACCGCGAGGGCGATGCGGGCGAGCCCGTGCGACTCGCCATCGACATCGTGATGCAGGAGCTCGTCGAGGCGCGCGTCGACGAAGCCGTCAAGCTCACGAATGCAGCCGGCGGCCGCGCGATCGTGCTCGATGCGTCGAGCGGCGAGATCCTCGCCGCGTACTCGACGATCAATCCGAACACGGGCCGCACGCCGATCACGACCGACTTCGGGCAGGGTGATCCCGCCCTCGCGCGCATGCGCTGGGCGACCGATCCGTTCGAGCCGGGCTCGATCTTCAAGCCCTTCGTCTGGGCGTGGGCGGTCGATCACGACTTCGTCGATCGCGGCGACCGGATCCCGCTCCCCGATGGTCCGCTCGTGATCAGCGATGGTCGCGCCAAGCGCACCATCCGCGAGGCGCATGACTCGAGCTATGGCACGAAGACATGGGAGCAGGTGCTGACGAAGTCGGTGAACGCAGGCATGGCGACGATCGCGCTGCGCATGGGCAGCGACGAGATGAAGCGCTGCCTCTCGATGTGGCAGTTCGGCACGAGCACCGAGGTCGGCGTCGAGAACGAGAGCCGTGGGCTCCTGCCGCCCACCGCGGAGTGGTCGAACAAGACGCGCGCGCTCACGTCGGTGTCGTTCGGGCAGGGAATCGCGGTCACGCCGCTGCAGCTTGTGCGTGCATTCAGCGCCTTCTGCCGCAACGGCGACATGGTGCCGCTGTCGCTGCGCCCGACGTCCGGCAACGCGCTCTCGGGCTCGATGCCTGTCCTGAGCGCGAACGCCGTGCGCGAGTCGCGCGAGGTCATGGAGAAGGTCATCACCGAAGGCACAGGCAAGAGGCTCAGGGAGATGCTCCTCTATCGCGCCTTCGGCAAGTCCGGCACTGCCCAGCTCACCCGCCCCGAGGGCGGCTACTACCCGACTGGCGAGAAGCGCAACATGTCGAGCTTCATCGCCGGTGCGCCGTACGACCAGCCTGAGATCGTCGTGCTGGTGACCATCGAGGATCCCGATGGAAAGTCGAAGGCGAGCGGTGGCGCGACCGGCGGCGGCTCGGTCGCGGGTCCTGTGGTCGGCCACATCATCAACGACGTGCTCGGCTACATGGGCGTGCCGCCCGATGCGCAGGGCGAGCTCGTCTACGCTGAGAAGAAGGACGACGCGAAGAAGAAGCTCGCCGGTCGCTGAGCGAGGCTCACTGAAACGGAAAACAAACGCAGCCCCCGCTTCGGCGGGGGCTGCGGTGTTTTTCGCTTGGTCGGCTCACGCGAGCAGCAGGCGCTCGGGCTTCTCGATCATGTCCTTGATATGGACCAGGAAGCCGACGGCCTCCGCGCCGTCGATGATGCGGTGGTCGTAGCTGAGCGCGAGGTACATCATCGGGCGCAGCGCGACCTGGCCGGGGTTCTTCGGGTCCTCGACGGCGCGCTTCTTGATCGCGTGCATGCCGAGGATGGCCGACTGCGGCGGGTTCAGGATCGGCGTCGACATGAGCGACCCGTACACGCCGCCGTTCGAGATGGTGAAGGTCCCGCCGGTCATCTCGTCGACCGAGAGCTTGCCGTCCTTCGCGCGAACGGCGAAGTCCTTGATCGCGTTCTCGATGCCCGCGAACGAGAGCATCTCGGCGTTGCGGAGGACGGGCACCACGAGGCCCTTGTCGGTGCCGACGGCGACCGCGATGTCGGCGTAGTCGTGGAACTCGATCTCCATGTCGGCGCCCACGCCCGCGATGTATGCGTTCACGCGCGGGTACTTGCGCAGCGCGCTGGTCGCCGCCTTGACGAAGAAGCTCATGAAGCCGAGGCCGACGCCGTGCTGCTTCTCGAACGACTCCTTGTGCTCTGCGCGCAGGCGCATGACCTCTGTCATGTCGCACTCGTTGAAGGTCGTGAGCATGGCGGCCGTGTGCTGGGCGTGCACGAGGCGCTCGGCGATCTTCTGGCGGAGCTTGGTCATCTTCTCGCGGCGGACGCCGCGGGTGCCCGACGGTGCCGCGGCAGCGACGACCTTCGCGGGCGCTGCTGCGGGAGTCGGCTTGGTCTCGGTCGCGGCGGCCGACTTCGAGGTGGCGGCGAGGACATCGTCCTTCATCACGCGGCCCGAGGGACCGGAGCCCGCGATCGACGCGGTGTCGACGCCCTTCTCCGCGGCGACCTTCTTGGCGACGCCCGACACCTTTGCGGCAGAGGGCGCGCCCGCAGGTGCGACCGCCTCAACAGGCTTCGCGGCGGCCGTATCGATCGACGCCACCACGGCGCCGACCTTGATGCCGTCGCCCTTCCTGGTCGAGATCTTCAGCGTGCCCGCTGCAGGGGCGCGCAGTTCGAGCGTCGCCTTGTCGGACTCGATCTCGGCGAGCAGATCGTCCTTCTCGACATAGGTTCCGTCGTCCTTGAGCCAGCCGCTCAGGGAGACCTCGCTGATGGATTCGCCGGGAGATGGGATGGTGATGTCGACAGCCATGTCAGTCCTCTTTCATTCCGCACGGATCACTTCTGCGCGGACTTCTCTTGCTTGCCGTCCTTGTTGCCGTCCTTGTTGCTCGGTCCGCCTGCGGGACCGTCGCCGGCCTTCGCTGCGCCGATCGCCTCGGTGAGGATCTTGTCCTGCTCGATCGCGTGCTGCTTGGCGCTGCCCACGGCGGGGCTCGCCGAGTCGGGGCGGCCGATGTAGCCGACGTCGATGCCGCAGAGCTCCTTGAGCTGCGCCTGCGCGAAGCGGTAGGCGCCCTTGTTGCGCGGCTCTTCCTGCACCCATACGAACTTCTTCGCGTTCGGGTACTGCGCGAGCGTCTTGGTGACCTGCGTGTCGGGGAAGGGGAAGAGCTGCTCGAGGCGGACGATCGCGGTCGTGTTCTGCCCGCTCTTCTCGCGCTGGACGGAGAGCTCGTGGTAGATCTTGCCCGAGCAGAGCAGCACCTTCGTGACGGCATCGCGCGTCTCGGGGGTGATGACCGTATCGGGCAGCACGGTGCGGAAGTACCCTTCGGTGAACCCCTCGATGCGGCTCTCGGCCGCCTTCAGGCGAAGCATCGACTTCGGCGTCATCACGATGAGCGGCTTGCGGAAGCCCTGCTTCACCTGCTTGCGGATGAGGTGGAACATCTGCGCCGAGGTCGTCGGGTAGACGACCTGCATGTTGTCGTGGGCACAGAGCTGCAGGAAGCGCTCGAGGCGCGCGCTCGAGTGCTCGGGGCCCTGGCCTTCGTAGCCGTGCGGGAGGAACAGCGTGAGGCCGGTCGCGCGCTTCCACTTGGCCTCGCCCGAGGCGAGGAACTGATCGACGATGACCTGCGCGCCGTTGGCGAAGTCGCCGAACTGCGCTTCCCAGATCACGAGCATGCGCGGGTCGCCGAGCGAGTAGCCGTACTCGAAGCCGAGCACGGCGCTCTCGGTGAGCGGCGAGTTGTGGACGCAGAAGCGCGCCTGGTCGGCGGCGAGGTTGTTGAGCTGGCAGTAGGCCTCTGCCGTGTCCTGGCACTTCACGACCGCATGGCGGTGGCTGAAGGTGCCGCGCTCGACGTCCTGACCCGAGATGCGGATCGGGTGGCCTTCCGCGAGCAGCGTCGCGTACGCGAGCAGTTCGCCCATGCCCCAGTCGATCGAGCCCGACTCGACCATCTGCGCGCGCGACTCGAGCGTGCGCGCCACGGTCTTGTGCAGCTTGGTGTGCTCGGGCGCCTCGCCGAGCTTCTTCGCGAGGTTCTGCAGGGCGTCGAGCGAGACCTTCGTCTGCACGGTCTCTGCCGAATACTGGCCGGTGATGCCGCTCCAGAACTTCTGGAACGGATCGACGATCGGATCGATCGGCTGCTTCTTCGCGGCGGTCTGCGCCTCGTCCATGACGGCGACGCGCGCGGCGAGCATCGACTCGACCTCCGCGTCGGTGACGACGCCCTCGCCGACGAGGCGCTGGCGGTAGGTCTTGAACGCAGGGCGCGCCTTCTTCACGCGGTTGTAGAGCAGCGGCTGCGTGAACATCGGCTCGTCGGTCTCGTTGTGGCCGTTCTTCCGGTAGCACCACATCTCGATGACGATGTCGTGCCCGAACGCCTGGCGCCACTCGATGGCGATCTTCGCAGCCCACGCGCACGCCTCGGCGTCGTCGCCGTTCACGTGCAGGATCGGGCAGTCGTACGCCTTCGCGATCGCGGTGCAGTAGGTGGTTGCGAAGGTGTCCTGCGGATCGGTGGTGAAGCCCACCTGGTTGTTCACGATCACATGCACGGTGCCGCCGACGGTGTAGCCGTCGAGGTGCATCATGTTGAAGCACTCGGCGACGATGCCCTGGCCGGGGAACGCGGCGTCGCCGTGCACCATGACGGGCACGACCATCTTGCGCTCGGTGTCGTTCATCAGGCGCTGCTTGCCGCGGCAGCGGCCGAGCACGACCGAGTTCACGAACTGGAGGTGCGACGGGTTCGCGGCGAGCACGACGCGGAGCTTCTGCCCGGTCGAGGTCTCGCACTCGTTCGAGTAGCCCATGTGGTACTTGACGTCGCCGCCGCCGCTTGCGAACGCAGCGGTCCACGCCTCGTCGAACTCGGTGAAGATCTGCTGCAGGTTCTTGCCGACGATGTGCGCGAGCACGTTCAGGCGGCCGCGGTGCGCCATGCCGAGCGTGAACTCCTGCACGCCGAGCGCGGGGCCCGACTCGAGGATCTGGTCGAGGATGGGGATGAGCGTCTCGCCGCCTTCGAGGCCGAAGCGCTTCTTGCCGACGTAGCGGTTGGCGAGGAAGTTCTCGAAGCTGTCGGCCTCGAGGAGCTTGGTGAGGATGCGCTTCTTGGTGTCGACGCTGAATTGCGGCTTGTTGCGCGCGGACTCGAGGCGCTTCGAGAGCCACGCCTGGCGGTCCAGGTCGCCGATGTGCGTGAACTCGACGCCCATCGTGCCGCAGTAGGTCTCCTCGAGGCAGGAGATGATGTCGCCGAGCGGCGAGGGGTTGTCGAGCGGGAGCGTGCCCGGATCGAACGGCTGCGAGAGCGCGGAGTCGTCGAGGCCGACGGCCTCGAGCGTGAGCATCTCGGGGAACGGACGCGTGGTGCCGAGCGGGTCGAGCTGCGACGCGAGGTGGCCGAAGGATCGGTAGCGGGCAATCAGCTCATCGACCTTGCGTTGGGACTCTGAGCCTGCCGAAGCGAGCGGGCGCACGCCGCGAGCGCTCGAATCTTGAGCGGTCGCCGCTGCGGCGGCGACCTTTGGTGCTTGAGAGGATGCGGTCGCGCCTGCGGGCGCTCCCTCTGGTGCTCGCGTGGTCGCGGGTCGGTCATCGGCGGTTTCGAGCGTGAGGCCGAGCTCGAAGCCGCGGAAGAAGTTCTGCCACTCCGCGCCGACCGACGCGGGGTCGGCCTTGAATTGCGCGTAGAGCGACTCGACGAAGTCCGACTGCCAGCCGTTGACGGCGGGCTGGATCGTCGAAGGTGCGTGCTGCGAGTTCTGGGCCGAGTTGGGACCCGTCTGGGCCATCTGAGTAGCTCCCGTTCGATACGACAACGCGCGCCGAAGGTCGCTCGGCGCGAAGCGGGGCAATTGTAGGGCAGAATGCGGGGGTTTTCAGCGCCTTCGGCGGTCCGTCTCAGACCGCGCTCAGGGGGTCGACATCGACCGCAAGCTCTTCCCCGAGCTTGAGTAGCCCGCGGCTGCGCGCCTCGGCCAGAACGCGGCTGATATCGGCGGCCTGGTCGGCGAGGAGCTCGATCTGGCGGCGGTACTTGCCCGCGATGCGGGCGATGGGGCAGACGGACGGTCCGCGGAGCTCGACCGAGCCGAGGAAGCCGCTCAGTTCGGACGCAAGCGCAGCGGCGCGCTCGGCGCACTCGGTCTCGCCCGGGTGGCGGAGGACGAGCCGCGCCATGCGGCGGTAGGGGGGCAGGCGGAACTGGCGGCGATCCTCGAGCTCCTGGGTCGCGAACTTCTCGAAGTCGTGGGAGGCGGCGAGGCGGATGGCGGGGGTCTCGGGCTCGAAGCTCTGGATGATGGCGCGGCCAGGCTTCTCGCCGCGGCCGGCGCGTCCCGAGACCTGCGAGACGAGCTGGAAGGTGCGCTCGCCCGCGCGGAAGTCGGGGAGGGCGAGCGCGGTGTCGGCGCTCACGACGCCGACAAGGCGCACATTGGGGAAGTCGAGGCCCTTCGCAATCATCTGCGTGCCCATCAGGCAGCGGATCTCGCCCTTGCCGAAGCGCTCGAGGGCGTCGTGGAAGTGCTGGGCGGTCTGCATCGTGTCGCCGTCGACGCGGAGCATCGTCTCGCCCTCGACGAGCGACGGGAAGAGGCGCGTGAGCTCCTCCTCGACCCGCTGGGTGCCGAGGCCGAACACGGTGACGGGCTTGCCGCAGTCGGGGCAGTTCTTCGGCAGGATCTGCTCGGCGAGGCAGTGGTGGCAGCGCACATAGCTCCGGCGGGCCGCGCCGGATTCGTCGACATGGCAGACCATGCCGGCGTCGCAGTCGGTGCAGGTGAACTTCCAGTCGCAGCGCGGATCGCTGCAGGCGATGTAGTTCGCGTAGCCGCGGCGATTGAGGAGGAGGAGCACCTGGCCGCCGTCGGCGAAGGTGCGCTGCATCGCCTCGCGCAGGGTCGGGCCGATGAGGTTCACGCGGCGGTCGCGCGTCATGCGGCGTTCCTCGCCGAAATCGACCACCGCGACCTGCGGGGTGTTCAGGCCGGGCGCGCGCTTCGTGAGGCGGTGCAGCGTCGAGATCCTGCGCTCGACGGCGTTCATCCAGCTCTCGAGGCTGGGCGTGGCGCTGCCGAGGACGATCGGGCACTTGGCGAGCTGCGCGCGGCGGATCGCGCAGTCGCGGCCGTGGTAGCGGGGTGCGGAATCCTGCTTGTAGCCGGGCTCGTGCTCCTCGTCGACGACGACGAGGCCGAGCGAACCATCGGGAATCGGCGCGAAGATCGCGCTGCGCGCGCCGACGACGACATCGGCGCCGCCTTCGGCGAGCAGCGTCCACTGCTGGTTGCGCTGGGCCTCGGTGAGTCCCGAGTGAAGGACGGCGACCTTGCGGTGCGCAAGGCGCGCGGCGATGCGGCCGACGGTCTGCGGCGTGAGCGAGATCTCAGGCACGAGCAGGATCGCGCGCTTACCGCGGGCGACGCACTCCTCGAGCAGGCGGATGTAGACCTCGGTCTTGCCGGAGCCGGTGACACCGAAGACGAGGTGCTGCGCGAACTGCCCGAAATCGCGGGAAATCGCGGTGATCGCGGCCTGCTGCTCCGCGGTCGGCTTCGGCGCGGGCGCGACGTTGCCGGCGCGCGCGATGAAGCCCGCCTCGACGGAGGTCTTCTTGGTGGCGACGAGGTGCCCCGAGGCGATGAGGCGCTTGAGCGGCTCGTTCGACGAGTAGCCAGCGGCTTCGGCGAGATCGGCGAGCTCGATCGGGCGCGGAAGCGTGGCGAGGACATCGAGCGCGTGCTGCTGGCGCTTGGTGATCTTGGTATCGGGCTGCGTGGGCGCGAGGTCGACGAGCGTGCGCTCGACGCGGCCGATCGCCTTGCGCACCGCGGCGGGCAGGATCGACGCGAGCGTCATGCCGATCGGGCACGCGTAGTAGCCGCTGATCCAGCGGGCGAACTGCACGAGTTCGCTCGGGAGGACGACGCCTGATGGATCCTGCGCGAGCAGCGGCTTGATCTTCTCGCGCGGGATGCCGGGGTCTTCGTTGTCCGCGAGCTTGCGGACGATCCAGCCGGCGGTCGGCGTCTCGCCGCGCCCGAGCGGGACCTCGACGCGCGCGCCCTCGGGGAGATGCGCGAGTTCCTTCGGCAGCGCGTAGGTCAGCCCGTCGGGAGAGCGATCGACCGCGCGCTCGACGGCGACGACGACGAGCGGCAGGTGCTCCGTGAGGGTGTTGGCGGCGAAGAGGGACACGGCTGTTCGGACAAGCAGCAGGCTACGCGATGATTTCAGGCACGACCTTGCCGGCGATGTCCGTGAGGCGGTAGTGCCGTCCCTGGTAGCGATAGGTCAGCCGCTCGTGGTCGACACCCATGAGGTGCAGGATCGTCGCGTGCAGATCGTGCACATGCACGCCGCCGTCGACGACGCTGTAGCCGAAGTCGTCGGTCGCGCCGTGCGCGTGGCCAGCCTTCACGCCACCGCCCGCCATCCAGATCGAGAAGCAGCGGGGGTGATGGTCGCGGCCGTAGTTGTCGGCGGTCATGCGTCCCTGGCAGTACGCGGTGCGACCGAACTCGCCGCCCCAGATCACGAGCGTGTCGTCGAGCATTCCGCGCCGCTTGAGGTCGGTGACGAGCGCGGCCGACGCCTGGTCCGTCTGCCTGCACTGATGCGAGATGCCGCCGGGAAGCCCGCCGTGCTGATCCCAGCCCTGGTGGAAGAGCTGCACGAAGCGCACGCCGCGCTCGACGAGACGGCGCGCGAGCAGGCAATTCGCTGCAAACGTCCCGGCATCGCGCGAGCCAGGACCGTAGAGCTCGAAGGTCTCGTCGCTTTCGCCCGAGAGATCGCTCGCCTCGGGCACGCTCGACTGCATGCGGTACGCCATCTCGGCCTGCGCAAGGCGCGCGTCGATCTCGGCGTCGCCCTCGTGCGCGAGCGCGTCGGCGGACAGCTTCGCGAGCGTGTCGAGCATCGCGCGGCGCGCGTGCGGCGACACGCCCTCGGGGTTCGAGAGCGCCAAAACCGGCTCATTTCCCGCGCGAAACTGCACGCCCTGGTGCTCGCTCGGCAGGAAGCCCGAGCCCCACAGGCGCGCGTACAGCGGCTGGTCGCGCGAGGCGTCCTTCGACACGAGCACGATGAACGCGGGCAGGTTGTCGTTCATCGAGCCGAGGCCGTAGCTCATCCACGCGCCCATCGACGGGCGGCCCGCGATCTGGTGGCCCGAGCAGAAGAAGGTGATCGCGGGATCGTGGTTGATCGCCTCGGTGTGCATGCCGCGGACGATGCAGATGTCGTCGGCGATCTTCGCGGTATGCGGCAGGATGTCGCTGATCTCGAGCCCCGCGCGGCCGTGCTTCTGGAAGCCCGTGAACGAGCCGGCGATCGGCAGCACGCCCTGGTAGCCGCTCATGCCGGTGAGGCGTTGGCCCGCGCGCACGCTGTCGGGAAGCGGCTGGCCGTGCATCTCGCGCAGCTTCGGCTTCGGGTCAAGCGTCTCGAGATGCGACGGGCCGCCGGACTGGAAGAGATAGATGACGCGCTTCGCCTTCGCGGGGAAATGCGGCGACGCGAGCGCGGGCGGCGCCGCGCTCGCGCTGCGACCGAGCACGTCGCCGAGCGCGAGCGACCCGAGCCCGAGCGCCGACGCGCCGAGGAAGTGGCGCCGCGAGAGGCGCATCAGTTCGTCGTAGGTCGGTGGTCGGTGGTGCTTCGACATGGCGTTTCGTCTCGAGGCCTATCACATGGTCTATCACATGGTCTATCGCATGGTCTACCACATGGTCTATCGCGACATGACCGCTGCGTCGCTGGCGAGGATCGTGCTGCAGGCGAGCGTGAGCGCAGCGAGTTCGTCCTGCTCTCCGCTGGTGACGCGGGCGGCGACGAGCTCTCGCAGCGCGTCGAGTTCGGCGGCGCGCGGTGCGCGGGAGCACGCGAGTCGGAACGCGCGCACGATGCGCGCGTCGCGGTCGGGCGCCTCGCGCGTGGCGCGTTCGGCGAGTGCGCGCGCGCATTCGGTGAAGACAGGGTCGTTCAGGATCGCGAGCGCCTGCAGCGGCGTGTTGGTCGCGAAACGCCGCGGCTGGCAGGCCTCGCGCGAGCCGCCGTCGAAGGTGAGCATCGTGGGCGGCGGAACGGTGCGCTTGCGGAAGGTGTAGAGGCTGCGGCGATGGAGGTCGTCGCCCGAGCCCGCCGAATAGCCGCCGTTCGCGCCGGATTCCGCAACGAGGTTCGGCTGCTGCCACGGCTTCACGCTCGGGCCGCCGACCCTCTCGACGAGGAGCCCAGAGGCGAGCAGCGCGGAATCGCGCAGCATCTCCGCGGTCAGGCGCACGCTCGGTCCGCGCGCGAGCAGTTCGTTGCGGGGATCCTTCGCGCGCTTCTCCGCGGTCGTGACCGAGCTCTGGCGGAAGGTTGCGCTGAGGACGAGCCTGCGCAGCATGGCGCGCGTGTCCCACGCGGGCGTGCTCGCAGAGCCGTGCGCGAGATCGTGCGCGAGCAAGTCGAGCACGTCTGGATGCGTGGGCCACGAGCCTTGGACGCCGAAGTTCTCCGCGGTCTCGACGAGTCCGCTGCCGAATGCCTGCGTCCAAAGGCGATTCACCTCGACGCGCGCGAAGAGCGGATTCGCAGGATCGACGAGCCATTGCGCGAGGCCGAGGCGATTCCGCTCGCTGAGCCTCGATGCGCCGAGCACGGCGGAGATCGCGCCTGGCTCGACGCGCTGCGTGCGGTCGGGATCGTCGTAGCGGCCACGCCTGAGCACGAAGGTCGGCGACGCGTACTTCGAGTCCTTCATCGTCATGAACGCAGGCAGCGAGTCGAGGTGGCCTGCGTATGCGCGCATCGCCTCGCGCAGCGCGGCGGTCTCGGCGGCGGTCGCGCGCGCGACCGCGTGCTCGACGCATGCGCCCGCATCGGGCACGACGCCTGCGGCGAGCGCTGCCTCGGCCGGCGTGAGCGCCACGCGCCACACCGAGAGCTCGTCGATCGCGCCGCCGCGGAATCCCGCGTCGCGCGAGCGCGAGCCGAGCTCCATCGTCGCGCCCGCGATGCCGCCGGCGAGCCCGTCGCGCACGACCGAGGGCTTCGCGTCGACGCCGTTCACGAAGATCCGCAGGCCCGCGGCGAACGAGGTTCCGTCGTAGGTCGCGACGACGTGCGTCCACTCGCCGATCGGCAGCTCCGCCTTCATCTCGACGCTTGCCGCGCTGCCGGGCCACAGATGAATCACGCTCCAGCGCAGCCGTCCGTCGACGATCAGGAGCTCGAGGCCCGAGCCGTCGGCGTCGTTGGTGTAGAAGCCCGCTGTGTGCAGGACGGCCGCGCGCGCGTTGCGCTCGCCCGGCTTGATCCAGAACGCGACGCTCACGGGGTCATGTCGCGTGAAGCCCGCGAGCCCCGCGAGCGACACGCCGCCGTCGCCGTCGAAATGCAGGGATTTCCCGAGCTTCCCGTCGTCCGCGAGCGTGACGTCGCCGAGCTGCTCGGGCCGCGCGCGATCGGTCGTCGCTGGCTTCGTCGCGTCAATCGAGTTCGGCGTCTTGCCGTCGGCGAGTTCGTCGAACGCGTAGCGCGCGGCGGGCGCGGGAATCTCGGTCGGAGCCGCTGCGTGCTCAAGCGCGTCCTTCATCGCCTGACCGCCCACGCGCATCACGGCCGCCATCGCCTTCTGCCGGTTCGCGCGCAGCTCCTGCTCGCGCGCGGCCTGCTCGTCGTTCGCAAGCCGGATGAACGGCGGAGGCGCGCTGAAGCCGTGCGCGAAGCTCTTGAGCCCGTTCTCGTCGATCGAGCCGAACATCGCGGCGAGACCGTAGAACTCGCGCGTGGGGATCGGGTCGTACTTGTGGTCGTGGCAGCGCGCGCACTCGAGGGTGAGGCCGAGGAACGCGGTGCCGAAGGTCGCCACGCGGTCGGCGATGCCCTCCTGGCGGAACTCCTCGGAGATCGAGCCGCCTTCCTCGGTCATGCGGTGCAGCCGGTTGAACGCGCTCGCGACCTGGTTCGCCTGACGCTCGGCGCGCGACTCGGACACCATCAGGTCGCCCGCGATCATCGCTGTGGCGAAGCCGTCGTACGGCATGTTGTCTCGCAGCGCGTCGAGCAGCCAGTCGCGCCACGGCCAGGTGAAGCAGTCGCCGTCGGACTGGTAGCCGAAGGTGTCGGCGAAGCGCGCGAGGTCGAGCCACACGGTCGCACGGTGTTCCGCCGCGCGCGGCGAATCGAGCAGCGCATTGACGCGCGTTTCGTACGCGTTCGGCGCAGGATCGGCGATGAAGGCGTCGACTTCCTCGGGCGTTGGCGGGAGTCCCGTGATCGCGAGGCTCGCACGGCGAAGGAGCGTGGCGCGGTCGGCCTCTGGCTCGGGGGCGAGGCCCGCGGCCTCGATGCGCGCGCGGACGAGGCTGTCGATCGGATCGCGCGCCCAGTCGTTCGTTAGGCCAGGGCTGGGGATGGCGGGCGCCACCGGCGCCACGAACGCCCAGTGCGGGCGATACTCGGCGCCCTGCTCGATCCAGCGGCGGAGGACGTCTTTTTCCGCATCCGTGAGCGGCCGCTTGAGTTCCGGCGGCGGCATGACCTCGTCGGGATCTGCTGAGCGGATGCGCGCCGCCGCCTCGCTCTCGTCGACCTTGCCCGGCACGATCGCCCGATGCCCCGACTTCAGCGCCGCAGCGGCGCCTTCGGCGGTGTCGAGCCGCAAGCCCGCCTTGCGTTTCGCCTCGTCGGGTCCGTGGCAGCCGAAGCATCGGTCGGCCAGGATCGGGCGGACGTCCCGATTGAAGTCGACAGGCGCGGGCGGGGTCGCCAGCGCGATCGCGAGGCATGGAATCGCCGCAAGAAGCACGGAAAGCCACTCTACCTTCCGCTACACTTCGGGACTATGCCCACGACGAAATTGGCTCGTCTCGCCCTCGAAGACGGGACGGTCTTCCACGGTCGCGCCTTTGGCGGCTCCCTCAAGGACTTCGAGGGTGCCGGCGAGGTCGTGTTCAACACGGCCATGTGCGGCTACCAGGAGGCGCTCACCGACCTCTCCTACACGGGTCAGATCCTGACCATGACCGCCACCGAGATGGGCAATTACGGCGTGGCGCCAGAGGACATCGAGAGCGCAGCCCCGTGCGTGGCCGGCTTTGTGGTGCGCGAATTGTCGGCCATCGTGTCGAACCAGCGCGCGACCCGCAGCCTGTCGGATTGGCTCGCGGACGCGGGAATTCCCGCGATCGAAGGCATCGATACCCGCGCGCTCGTGCGGCGCCTGCGCCTCGGCGGCGCGATGCGCGGCGTGATTTCGTCGGTTCCGCTCGCCAGCGCGAGCGACCTCGAGCTCGTGGCCCGGGCCCGCGCGATTCCGTCGATGGCGGGCGCGAACCTGGCTGCCAAGGTCTCGCCGCGCTGCGGCGGGCGTTATGAGGAAGCGCTCGGCGAATGGGCCCCGCGCGGCGGGCTGTTCGTCGAGACCAAGCCGACCCCAGCGGGTCGCGCTGCTGGCTCGCGGTTCCAGGTCGTCGCCATCGATTGCGGCGCGAAGCGCAACATCTACCGTCATCTCGTGGAGCGGAACTGCGACGTCCACTTCCTGCCCCACACGGCGACCGCCGCCGAGATCCGCGCGATGAAGCCCGACGGGCTGTTCATCTCGAACGGCCCCGGCGACCCTGCCGTGGTCAAGACCGTGATCGAGACCCTGCGCGAGGTCGCGGGCGAAGTGCCCACCTTCGGCATCTGCCTCGGGCACCAGCTGCTGGCGCTCGCCCTCGGCGCGACCACCTGGAAGCTCAAGTTCGGTCATCGCGGGGCCAACCAGCCTGTGCGTAACCTGTTGACAGGGCGTATCGAGATCACCAGCCAGAACCACGGGTTCTGCGTCGACGAGACGACCCTGCGGGCGGCGGGCGGCGAGCCGACCCACATGCATCTCAACGACGGGACCCTTGCGGGCTTCCGTCACACCAGCAAGCCCATCTTCAGCGTGCAGTACCACCCCGAGGCGAGCCCTGGTCCGCACGACTCGGCGTACCTGTTCGACGTGTTCGTCGAGATGATGACTTCTCGGCGCCCCGTCGGGGCTGCGGAGATGGAGCGGGCCCAGGCAGCGCTGGCCGCGGTCTGAGCCTGCAAGTCCCGCAGAGAGCCGGCGAAAACGACACGGTTTCGCCGTGTTTTTTGCGATTCCGTGGACGCGGTGGGAACCGTTCCGCGCGGACGCGCGATTGACTCGCAGTCCGCTCCGTTCGCTGCATATTCATGCAGTTTCCTGCTTGATCATGGCTCCTCGATGGGGGCTGCTGCTTGCGGGATCCCGATGGGGTGAGTACCTTGCCGTACTTCCCGCAACTGCGTCCACGGACGCCGCCGCGGGGACTTCGGATGCGTCAGGTCGCTTCGAGAGAAAGAAGCGCGCGTGTCGCCGCCGAGCGTTCGTAGTGAGATGCGTTTCGAGAGAGGCCGATCGCACCGCCTGCCCACAAGGTGCGACTCAGGAGTAACGAATGCAGCGCAGCACCATGACCGAGGCGACCTTCATCACGACCAGCGCCGGCCAGCGGACCCTCCGTGGTCTGGCCAGCATCGTCGCAGTCGCTCTCGTCGGAACGACGCCCTGGATGGCGTCTCAGAGCACGCTCGCGCAGGACGCGCCCGCCAACCAGTCCGCAGATTCCAGCCGCGAGGCCGCCCGCGAGGCCATGAGCCGCAGCGAGTGGAAGAAGGCGATCGACCTCTGGTCCGCCGTGCTGGCGGCCACCCCCGGCGACGCCGAGGCTTCGAAGGGGCTCGCCCGCGCGCAGGCCGCGCTCGACCAAGGCTCGCTCATCAACGACGTCGGATCCGATCTCGCCCTGCGGAAGCAGAAGGCCGAGGTCGTGGTCACCGCCGCGATCATCAACGCCTCGCAGGCTGTGTCGGGCGGCGACTACTCGGGCGCGAAGCGCACGGCGCTGACCGCGAAGATCCAGCTTGAGCGCGAGAAGGGCGTGTTCCCGGGAGGCGAGTACGCCGAGCTCATGGGCAAGCTCGACGGGCTCCTCGAGCAGGTCGAGGTGGGCGAGCTGAACGCCTCGCTCGTCAAGGCCGAGCAGGCGCGCAAGGAAGCCGCCGAGACCGCGAAGGAGAAGCAGAAGTCCGACGCCGAGGCCCGCACCAAGGCGATCAATGAGCGCCTGCTGCGCGTGCGCCAGCTTCAGCTCGAGCTGAAGTACGACGAGGCGATCAAGGTCGTCGACGAGGTCCTCTTCCTCGACCCGAACAATCCGGCCGCGCAGGCGCTCCGCCAGTTCCTCAAGGCCAGCGCTCTGTACCGCGAATACTCGGAGATCGAGGTGCGCCGTGGCGAGGCGTTCGCCAACTTCTCCAAGGAAGTCCTCGACCGCACCGTCCCGCCGACCCCGAACATGACGGGTCCCGGTCCGAAGTCGGTCAGCAGCATCCTCGAGTATCCCGAGGATTGGCCGTCCCTCTCCGAGATGCGCCTCCGCGACCGCGCCAGCGGCTACGTCGAGAGCGCCGCCAACCGCCAGGCGATGACCTCGCTGCAGAAGGCCGTCTCGGTCAACTTCAACGACAACCAGCTCGACCAGGTCTTCAGCTACATGAAGCAGGTCAGCGGCATCGACTTCTATCCCGACTGGAAGGCCCTCGAGGGCGTGAACGTGCGTCCTGAGGACACCGTCACGCTGACGATGGACAACATTCCTGCCGAGGTCGCGCTGAAGCGCGTGCTCGAGCAGCTTGGCGACGACGGCTCCCGCCCCGACTACTCGGTTGAGGACGGCGTCATCGTCGTGAGCAGCGCGGAGCAGCTCCGCAAGAAGACCCTCACGATCGTCTACGACATCCGTGATCTCCTCTTCGAGGTGCCCTACTTCGACAACGCCCCTGACTTCAACCTCGGCGCTGCCCTCCAGCAGGGCCAGGGCGGCATGGGTGGTGGTGGCGGCGGCATGGGCG
>JBEGLX010000007.1:0-69261 GCA_041183345.1 Planctomycetota bacterium | reverse complement strand
TCAGGTAGATGATCGCCGCGGAGGCGATCGGGATGCCGATCAGGCTCCACTTGAGCGGGAACTCGATGTCCTTGAGGCAATCGTCCGACTTCTTCTTGCCGCCGAAGATGCCGCTGAAGGCGCTCAGGAGCACCTTCGGCTTCGCGAAGAGCCCCACCATCGAGGCGGTGACCATCATGGCGACGCCCCACCAGAGGCACCACGTGTTGGTCAGGTGCGCGCGTCCGAAGACCGCGTCGGCGAAGCCGTAGGTGCCGTCTGGCTGCACGATCTTCGACCAGTTCTTCGGGACGATCTCGCCCGAGTGGATCATCATCGGGGCGATGATGAGGAAGTTCGCAGCCATGCCGATCATCACGCTCGTCGCGATGCGCATGCCCATCAGGCCGCCCGCGCCGATCATCGAGAGGTCGAAGGCGAGCGAGACGCCGAGCTTCTCGAGGCTGATGCCGCTGATGTTCGGCGCCCACGAGCCCGGCACCGCTTCGGCACGGCGGTAGATCCACGCGTCGAGATGATCGGGGATCTTGATCACCGACTCCTTGGCCTTCGATGTGCCGAGGACGAGGATCTGGAGGATCGCCATGTAGCCGCTGGCGACGATGAGCTGCAGGCCAGCGCCGATGAACGCCGCAACGGCCAGCGCCTTCGCCTTGAAGACGCCTGCATCGACGCCCGCGGCATCCGCCGCCTTCGGGCGCTCGACCGGCGTGCCGTCGACCATGTTCTTGGTGCCGCCCTCGGGCGCCTCCGGATAGAGCGAATCGAGCACGACCGCGCACGCACGTCCCTCGGGGAACGGCTGCTGCTCGTCGTTGATGAAGCGGCGCTTCATCGGGAACGCGACCATCACGCCGAGAAGGCTGGCGACCACGTTCCAGATGAGCATCTTGTGCCACTCCATGGTCGTGTTGGTCACGAACATGTAGGCCATGAGCGCCGAGATCAGCGGGCCGGTCATGTAGCCGGCGGCGGTCGCGATCGACTGCACCGCGTTGTTCTCGAGGATCGTCATGTCCTTCGAGACCTGCGCCCGGGCGAGCGCGCGGAAGATCACGAACGACAGGATGACGCTCGTCACGCCGACGCCGAGCGTCCAGCCCGTCTTCGCGCCGATGTAGAGGTTCGTGGCCGAGAGGATTCCGCCGAGGAAGAAGCCCGTGATCGCGGCGCGGATCGTGAGCTGCGGCATGTTGCCGCGGAACACGTTCTCAAGCCACCAGCGATCCTTCTGCTCGGGGGTCCAGGTGCGGATTTCCTCGTCGGTCAGGTGGGGAAGTGCCATGGGGCGCAATGTAGGGGAAGCGGGGCGCTTGCTCCAATCGGATAGGCTTCGGGCATGGGACGACGCGACCGGGACGAGCAGCCGAAGTGGGGCAAGCGCACGCCGCCGAAGAGCGAGCGAGCGGCCGCCGCCGAGGCGCTCGAGGCGCAGGAAGCGCGGAAAAAAGCGGGGCTCTCCAAGTCGGCGGAGGCGCTGCGCGCGCCCCCGGTGCGGACGCTCGGCGAGAAGTCGAAGTTCGTCGGGGTCGACCTCGGGCTCGCGACGGGCATCGCCGTCTACAACCGCGATGGGCGTCTCGAGGCTGTTCGCTCGAGGCACTTCCAGTCGCGCGACGCGCTGCGGGCGGCCGCGGGTGCGATCCTCGACGAGATCCCGCACGTCCACAGCGTCATCCTTGAGGGCGGTGGCGAGCTTGCCGAGGTGTGGGAGCGCGCCGCCGTCCATCGCGGCATCCATCTGCGCGTCGTCCACGCGCATGAGTGGCGCTCGCGCTTCTTCTATCCGCGCGAGCATCGCAGCGGTCCCGAGGCGAAGGAGCACGCGATCAAGATGGCCGCGCAGGTGGTCGCCTGGAGCGAGACCCGCGGAGTTTCAGCCGCGACGCTCGGACACGACGTCGCCGAGGCGATCATGGTCGGGCTCCACGGGGTGATCGAGGCCGGCTGGCTCGCCGAGCCGCCGCGCTTCCGCAGGTAGCCCGCCTCAGCGCGCGGAGATCGCGAACGCGGCGCCGTTGGCGACCCACGCATGCGCCGACATCGGCGGACGCGACTCGAAGCGCACCTCGACGTCGAAGCTCATCTCGGCATCGGGCGCGCGGTCGGCGACAGGGGTCATCGACGTCACCCGCAGCGCGCTGCCGAACCAGCCGACCTCGAGCGCATGCGTCTTGACGCATGCCTCGCGCGCGCACCAGAGCGCAAGCGGCGCAGAGAGCAGCCTCGGATCGACCTTGGCAAGCAGCCCGCGCTCCTCGGGCGAGATCGCCATGCGGAGGAGCGCCTCGGCGCGATCGGCGAGGATTTCCTCGACATCGACGCCGAGCCCGCGGCACTCGCGGTTCAGCGAGACCGCCGCCACGGCGCGGATCCGCGTGTGCGCGATCGAGAAGGAATGCGCCTCGGCCCACGAGGCCGACGGCTTGCCGCGTGCATCACGGAGGATCGGCATGCGGTGTGCGCGCGAGTCGCCGGCGTCGGCAAGCGCCGCATGCGCCGCGAGTCGCCCCGCGAGGAAGGCGTCCTTGCGCGCGGCGGCCTTGAAGGTCTTCGCGAGCTCGCGCTCCGCCTCGTGCAGCCGCGCTGCATCGCGCGCGAGCACGGTGGGCTCGGGCGTGGTGAGCTCGGCGAGGATGACCTCGCCCGCGATGCCCGCGAAGGGAACCCGGTCGAGCCGCATCATCGCCTTCGCGCGCTCCGCTTTGGCTCCGCCTTGCGGAGGACGAGCACGACATCGCCCGCACGCTTGCGGAACGCCTTGGCGGGCAGGTCTTCGTCGGTGGCGTCGTAGCAGCCGAGCACCTCGAATCCGCCCGCGGCCGCGAGGATGTCCTTGAACATCTCCATCGTGAAGGTCAGCAGGTCGTACTGCTCGGCGATGACCGTCGGTGTGTCCTTCACGTTCGCCGTGATGGTGATCTGGCGGATCCGCTCGCAGCGCGTCTGCGGCTGCAGCCCGAGGCTCTCGGTGCGGAGCGCTGCGAAGCCGCCGCCGGCGATGTCGACCGGTCCGCGCTCGAAGACGATCCCGGTGTCGATCTCGTCGCCGTCCTCGCGGAGCGCGAGCCCGACGATGTAGATCCCGCGCGGCGCCAGCCGCACCCTCATCGAGCTGAAGTGCTCCGCGACGTCCATGTAGTCGGGCAGGTGCCCGAGCGAGTTGTCGAGATTGATGATGCAGTCGAAGTCGGTGCCGAGCTCATCAGGCGGGCGACGCATGTCTCCGACGGCCACGCGCGCGCCGCGCTTCGGGAGGCGCTTCGCCGCGAGGGCGATCGCGCTCTCCTCGAGGTCCGATCCCGCCACCTCTGCGCCTTGCTTCTGGAAATGCTCGAGCCAGAGCCCCGGCCCGCATGCAGGGTCGAGCACGCGCCTCGGCTTGCGCCCAAGGTGCTTCCGAACGAGCCGATCGATGGAGCCTCGGATGTCCTCGGAGGGGCTGAAGAAGGAGGCGTAGATCTCGCTACGTTGGTAGAAGGCGGTCATCGGGGCGCGCAGACTAGGCTCTGCCTGACGGGTCTGCCCAGCGTCGATTCACGGGGCATCCCGACGGGCTTGGTCGACGCCGTCTCACTGTATCGCTGCGGAAATGGCTCCGCTTCCACGCCTCGTCGCTTGGTTCTCGAGGCGGATTCCAGACCTTCGGCGGTCCTTGGGGGGGGGAGTCCGCCAACGGGGAGCGCCCGAATTGCGGAATTGGTTCGCGTGACTCTGCAGCCATTGACGAAATTGCTACACTTTGTGTCTTCCAGGGACCCATGAGCGATCGTATTTCACGCGCGACGGACGGCACGCGTGCCAAGTCAGGTGGTCGACGAACGATCGACCGCGATGCTGTCTCGTCTTCGCCGCCGGAACCTGACGCTCGCACCAACAAGGCTGCGGAGTCCGACTGGGAGGCGGTGCGCTCCCCCACGCGACTTCAGATCCTGGAGGCGATCGCCACGAGCCCGGGAATCCGCGCGCGGGACATCGCCGAGGCGATGGGCACGTCCGCTCCCAGGCTCCATTATCACCTCAAGATCTTGACGAAGGTCGGGCTGATTCGTGTGGTCGCGGTGGCGGCCGATGACTCTGAAGACCGTGGATTTGGCGCTGGATTCGAGATCGCCCGCCCTCCCCGGCTTCGTGATTCGGATCGGATGGAGAGCGCTGATCGCGCGCGGCTCAAGTCGCTGGTGGTCGGGCTCGGCTTCGAGGGCATGACTGCGGCGGCGGAGGCTGCTGGCAAGCGGTCTGGCGATGCTGGAGGCATCAGCTTTGCCCGATGCGGTCATGAGGCGCTGGCGCCGCACGAGATCGAGGCGGTTCTCGGGCACCTTCAGGGGATCGAGGGCATCCTCGCCCGTGCGAGTGAGCGAAGGCGGCGCACCCAGGTCGTCTCGAGAGCCACCATTTTCCTTTCCTACGGACTTGGTCCGGTCCACTCCTCGACGCTTCCTGACGGCATGCCCGGCTGGGGTGCTCCCGGCAGGATCGCTGGAGGCAACGGGGATGGCATGGTGGAGGTCGGGGTCGAGACCGAGGACGGGGACGAGCTTGAGGACGAGGCAAAGGCTGATCGCAGCGCGCGCGGCGGGACTCAGGGCGGGGCAACGGCAAACGGCGATGGGCGAGCCCGGCGGAAGCGCAAGGGGCGTTCCTGAGGGATGCCAGCCGACTTCGGTCCAAAGTTGCACCCGCAGGAGATTCGGATATAGTTGTCCGAAATAGGGTAACTCACCCCGATCCCGAGGTGGGTCCCGAATGGAGTTTCCGACATGTACGGAAAGCAGACCGAGACCGCCATTGCAGCGCTGAGCAGGCTCGCTGAGGTCTGGGACGAGGGTCGCACCCGCCTCTCCGCAGCGGAGATCGCCGACCAGAGAGGGCTTCCCCGCGCGATGGTCGCGAAGATCCTGTCAGCCTTGTCGCAGGCTGGGCTCGTGAGTGGTTCGCCGGGCCCCGGTGGCGGCTACGCGCTGGCTCGCGCGCCGCATCTGATGCGCTTGCGCGAGCCCTTCGATCTCTTCGAGCGCGAGGACACCAGCAACAACTGTCCGTTCGGCGGAGGCGTCTGCGGCGTGGGCGAGCCCTGTGCGATGCACGATCGGCTGCGGACGATGCAGGGCGCCATCCGCAAGTTGCTCGAGGACACCAACTTCGACATCTTCCGCAAGGCCGTGCAGGAGGACGGGCTGGTCCCCGTCGCCAAGGGCGTGAAGCCAGAGGTGCCGCGCGAGACCTATCGCGCGCCGCACGCGCGGAAGAAGCACTGACGGCGCTCAGGCGTCCGAACTACCTGACCTTGATCTTGCCAGCCGCCGATGTCGCGACCTTGCGGGCATCGGCGGCTGTCTTCCCATGCGCCAGGACCACGCCCATGCGGCGATACCTGCGCGTGGTCGGCTTGCCGAAGATGCGGACCTCGACCGATGGAATGGCGATCGCCTTGTCGAGCCCGGTGAAGCTCGGCGCGCGGTCGCTCTCGCGCGTGGCGAGGACGACGGCGCTCGCGGTCGGACCGGCGTAGCGGATCTCGGGGATCGGCAGGCCGAGGATCGCGCGCGCGTGCAGGTCGAACTCGGAGAGGTCCTGCGAGCGGAGCGTGACCATTCCCGTGTCGTGCGGCCGGGGCGAGAGCTCGCTGAAGATGACCTCATCGCCCTTCACGAAGAACTCGACGCCGAAGATGCCCGCGCCGTTCTTTCCCGCAAGTCGGGTGACAACTGCGGCGGCCATGCGCTCGGCCTCGCGCTTCGCGGACGGCTTCATCGGGCAGGGCATCCATGATTCCTGGTAGTCGCCGCGCTCCTGGCGGTGGCCGATCGGCTCGACGAACTTCACGCCGCCGCCACGCGACGCCCGCTCCTTGATCGTGAGCAGCGTGATCTCGTAGTCGAAATCGATGAATTCCTCGACGATGACGACCTTGCGATCGCCGCGCATGTTGTCGATGGCGTACTTCCACGCCTTGGCGATGTCCCGCTTCGTCCGCACGACCGACTGGCCCTTGCCGGACGAGCTCATCGTCGGCTTGACCACGCAGGGAAGGCCGGTGCCGCCCTTGCCGAGGACCGCGTCCGCCAGCTCGTCGGCGCTCGAGGCGTAGGCGTAGCGCGCCGTGCGGAGGCCGAGCTCCTGCGCCGCGAGCTCGCGGATCGCGTCGCGGTTCATGGTCATGTGCGCTGCGAAGGCGCTCGGCACGACCGAGTGCCCGGCTTTCTCGAGCTTGAGCAGCTCGCTCGTGCGGATCGCCTCGATCTCGGGCACGATGAAGTCAGGCTTGTGGCGCTTGACGAGCCGCGCGATCGCCGCGCCGTCGAGCATGTCGATCACCTCGTGGGCATCGGCGACCTGCATCGCCGGCGCGTCCGCATAGCGGTCGACGGCGACGACGCGGCAGCCGAGGCGCTTGGCGCTGATGACGAACTCCTTGCCGAGCTCGCCGGAACCAAGAAGCAGGATCTTCGCATTCATCGTGACTTCTCCTCTGCCGCGGCGTCCGCGGCTTCCTCTGCTGCTTCCTGCGCAGCATCTTCCTCAGGTGTGGGCGCCGCGCGCTCTGCGTTCGTCTCGCGGAACTTCCCGAGCGCTGCCAGGAACTCGCGGGTGAATTGCTCGGTGGTCGCCTCGTCGAGCGCGCGTCCGTAGCGGACCACGCGCTGGCCGACGGGGAAGTCGACCCACATGCGCACGGTCCGCTGGGCGTTTCGCAGGGGATGTTCGACATCGACCTGGATGAACGCAGCGCCGTCGCCGTAGTAGACGCTGCGCGTGTAGAGGAGGTCGATCTCGCCCGCCGCGCGGTCGACGCGCGGGCGCTCCTTGCCCGGATCGATCTTCGCTGGGTAGACGCCCTGGATCTTGAGAATCTCGATGGTGTCTTGCCAGACCTGGTCCGCGGTGCCCTGGATCTTCACGGTCTGCCCGCACGCGGCGAGCAGCGTGCAGATGACGAGGGCGATGAGCGCGCGGGCAACCATGGGCGGAAGGTAGCGGAGGAAGTCACTTCGCGCGGCGGCTACTGCCCGAGCGCCCGCAAGAGGACCGTCGCGTACGAGCCGCGCGGGAGCTCGAATCGCACCGTGCAGGCGAGGTTCGCCGGGCTGTTCCCCGCGAACTCGTCGGGTCCGGGCGGCGAGATCGACCAGTGGCGCGCGCGCGCGACGAAGGGGCGGTCGCCGCCGCCGAAGTACGGGCGCTGCAGGCCGGGGATGTGGAGCGTCTCGAGCGTGACGCCTTCGTCGGCGAGGATTCCCGCGACGATCTCGGAGAGGCACTCGGGCATGATCGCGCGTGGCGACGGCACGGGGATCGGCAGCTCGCGGAACGCGGGAGTGAGCGCCGCCGCGCGCGGGAAGATGAGCGGGCCGAAGTTGTCGTCGGCCTCGAAGGCGCTCTGCGCGACCTGCTCGGCGAGCGCGTCGGCGAGCTCGCGTGCGATCTGGTTCCAGAGGTGCGACTGATACGCCTCGACGCAGATTTCCTGCGTGAACTTCGGGAGCGCGACGAAGGCATCCTTGAAGGAGCCGCCGCGCGCGAGGGTCTCGATCGAACCACGCTCGGGCATGCGGCCGAAGTTGGCAAGCGCGGTGTTCCAGTCGCCCCAGTGGGTCGCGAGCGCGCGGCTGAGCGCGCGCGTCGGCCCCGAATCCTTGCGCGCGGGCGTGCCGATCGCGAGCTTGATCGCTGTCTCGAAGTCGCCCTGGATGAGCGCGCGGCCGACCCAGCCTTGCCCGTGACGGTTGCTGCCGAAGCGCTGGTCGCCGTAGTAGTTCACGAAGACGAGGTCGCCGTGCTCGTCGGAAAGGACCGCGGCGCGGCGCACCATCTCGTCTGCGGCGCGCTTGTCGAGCCCGCGCACGACGAGGGTGAAGCGGTTGGCTGCGATGATCGAGCTTTCCGCAGCGCGCTGGGTGAAGCCGACCCCGCTCATCCGCCAGAGGTCGTCGGACAAGTAGCGGGGCGGGCGTCCGCGCAGGGCCGCGGTGTCGACGGTGACGGTCTGGGTGGTGACGGCGTGGCGGTCCTTCAGCCCCGCAGCGCTGACGGCGGTACGCGGGACCTTGAGGTCACGCGCGATGAAGCCGATCGCGTCGGGGGTCGCCAGCGAGGTCTTCTCGAGGGTGTAGACGGCGAACGGATGCGAGGCGTCCTGCTCGGGAACGAGCGACGCCTGGAAGGCGCTCGTCGTGATCTCCTCGACTCGGAAATCCTCTGGTGTGCGGCGGATCGTCAACGGAGAGGCACTGTAGCGGGGCGCGCGGCGCTACTCGTCGCGCCAGAGCGGGAATGCCTCGCTCGGCATGAACTCGCGGGTCGCGATCGCGGCGAGCCGCTCGACGACGTCCGGATGCTGCGCGGCGACATCGTTCGTTTCCTTGGGATCCTTCGCGAGATCGAAGAGCTTCCAGCCCTCGTCGTCGGCCCACGCGCGCTTGCGCTCGGCCATGCCCGTGCGCACCAGCTTCCAGTTGCCTTCGCGCACCGCTTCCTGGCAGCCATATCCAGGGAACGGCCAGTAGAGGGCGCGCGCCGCCAGCGGTTCGTCGCGGAGGAGAAGCGGTGCGAGATCCGCGCCGTCAGTGAGCGACGCCTCCGCGCCGGCGAGCGAGCCAAGCGTTGCGCGCAGATCGACCGTCCATGCAGGAGTCTCGATCGTGCGGCCCGCGCTGATCTTGCCTGGCCACCACGCAATGCACGGCGTGCGGATGCCGCCTTCCCACACCGAGCCCTTGCGCCCGCGCAGGCCCGCGGTCGAGTCGAAGAACGCGGTGTCGACGCCGCCGACATCGTGCGTCGGTCCGTTGTCGCTGGTGACGAGGATGAGCGTGTTTTCCGCGAGCCCGTGCTTCTCGAGCTCGGCGCGCAGTGCGCCGACCTCGGCATCAAGCCGCGAGATCATCGCCGCGTAGCCCGCGCGCGGCGTCTGGTGCGGCAGATAGCCCTTGCCGCCCACATAGGGCGATTCCTCGAACCTCCCGAGGTAGGGCTTCAGGTCGTCGGCCTTTGGCTGCATCGCCATGTGCGGCAGCGTGCTCGTGTACGCGAGGAAGAACGGCTTGCCCTTGGAATCGGCGATGAAGGCGCGCGCCTCCGCGAGCAGGAGGTCGGGCGCGAAGATTGCCTCGGCGCGCGTCTTCGGGTCATTGCCCTCGAGCGCGACCTTCAGGCTGTTCCGCCAGAGGTGCGTGGGGTAGTAGTTGTGCGCCTGGCGCTGGCAGTTGAAGCCGAAGAAGAGGTCGAAGCCGTTCCTGTTCGGGTCGCCCGTGCTGCCGACGAAGCCGAGGCCCCACTTGCCGACGCAGGCTGTGGCATACCCGGCGTCCTTCAGGTCCTCGGCGAGCGTGGTTGCCTCCGCGGGAAGTGGTCCTTGTCCTTCGGGCTGAACTTCCGAGTTGTCGCGGATCGGGCAATGTCCGAGGTGGAGTCCCGTCATGAGTGCCGCGCGCGCAGGCGCGCATACGGGTGCGGCGCTGTAGAACTGCGTGAATCGCGCGCCCTCGCGGGCGAGGCGGTCGATGTGTGGCGTCGCGATCTTCTGCTGGCCGTAGCAGCCAAGCTCCCCGTAGCCGAGGTCGTCGGCGAAGACGAGGACGATGTTCGGGGGCCGTGGCGCTGGCGGCGAATCAACCGGCGGCGCTGAGGCCGCGAGCAGCGGGGCGAAGACGAGGGTCAGACGTCGCATGTATCGATCGCCTCGCGGAGGCTCGTCATCGGGTCGCGGCGCGGGATGAACTCCTGCGCGAGGAAGCCCTTGAAGCCGGTGGCGACGATCGCCTCGCAGATCGGGCGGTAGTTGAGCTCCTGCGTACCGTCGATCTCGTTGCGACCGGGGTTGCCCGCGGTGTGGTAATGCCCGAAGTACTGGTGGTTGTTGCGGATCGTCCGGATGACATCGCCCTCCATGATCTGCATGTGGTAGATGTCGTAGAGCAGCTTGAAGCGGTCGCTGCCGACGCGCTTCACGAGCTCGACGCCCCACGGCGTGCGGTCGCACATGTAGTCGCCGTGGTCGACTCGCGAGTTGAGGAGCTCCATCAGGATGGTGACGCCGTGCTTCTCGGCGATGGGCATGACGCGCTTCAGGCCCTTCGCGCAGTTCTCGAGGCCGACATCGTCGGGCATGCCCTTGCGGTTGCCCGAGAAGAGCATGAGGTTCGGGACCTTGTTCGCGGCTGCGATCGGCAGCATGCGCTCGCACGCGGCGACGACGCGGTCGTGGTTCTCGACTCGGTTCATGCCGTCGCCGATCGTGGTCGGACCGTTGCCGAGCGCGCAGACCATGCCGTGCTTCAAAGGAATCGCCCAGTCCTTCTCGTCGAGGAGGTCGATGCCCGTGATGCCCATCGCCTTGCACTTCACGCAGAACTCATCGAGAGGTCCGCCGAAGCACCACTTGCTGACCGAGTGGTTGATGTTGCCCTTGCGCTTCATCGGCGCGGTCGAATCCTGCGGCGCCGCGTAGGCGAGCGTGCCCGCGAGGGGAATCGAGGCGGCGGCGGTCACGGACGAGGCGAGGAAGTCGCGGCGTTGCATGACGCGCAATCTAGCGGAGAACCGCCTCGACGCGCCACGAGAACTCGCCGATGTCCTGACCCCCGCGCTTCGCGGTGATCTCGATCTTCCGATCGTTGCGGTCGTACTTGCCGTTCAGGGTGATCGAGCCGCCGGTCGCCGAGATGGTGGCGGTGTCGGTGTGGCGCATGCCGAGCGGATCGATCGAGATCGTGGACGTCGAGTTGCCCGACTTGAACTTGAAGTCGAAGCCCTTGTTGAAGGCGGCGTCCTTCGCCTCGACGGAGAGCCCAGCGGGCGGTGTCGATGCGAGCGGCGTGAGTGCTGACGCGCGGGGCGCGCCGGTCGCGAAGGCGAGTGCGGCGAGGGCGATGACGCTGGGGATCAGGAGTGCGCGCATGTGGGGAGGCTACCCGCGGCGGGGCGGAGTTCCAAGCGCAATCCGCTCGCAGACCAGGGCCTGGATCGCACGATCGCGGGTGGCGCGGCGGTCAATCGAGGAAGCGTTCGCGTAGCTCCGGCGTCGGCATCATGCAGGAGGCGCTCCGACCGAACCATCGGACACGATTCATGGCGATGAGCCGGTAGAGCCACTCGCGGAGTGGACGCGGAATCGCGCGGAGGACGCGTAGAAGAGACCATGGGAAGGAAAGGCGCGCAGCGATCGCGAGTACGGCGTCGGAGCGCTCGAGCACGCGGTCCTGCGCGATCACGATGATGGAATTGGGCTCGTTCGTGGATGCGGGAATGTCGCGCTCGGCGCATATGCGTCGCGCGGCCTCACTCTGAATCGCAGCGAATCGGAAGTGCGCGTGAGGATCACGGGCGATGACGAAGCGGACGCTTCGGCTGCAGAGGTTGCAGGCGCCATCGAAGAGGATGACGGTGGTTTCGGTATCCACGCTGGTCCAGTCGTCCGGCATCAAGCCCGTCCCCGCAGGCTACCTGCCGGTACCCGCCACTACCCGGTGATTGTCGGGTACCAAACAAGGATAGGGCCAAGTTCCAGACAGGCAGTGGCTTGCGCGGTGCAGGAACTCGGACCCGCCATGTACCCGCCTGTACCCGCCAGGACGCGGTACGTACCGGGTACATCCCGTGGGCGAGGGCGCTACCGCTGGAAGTCGTAGATCGGGCCGAGGGCCATGATCCGCGTGAGTTCGTCGAGCGCTGCCCGCGATTCGCGCAGGAGGGCGGGGTCTGCAAGATCCTCCGCGCGCAGCGATTCGCGGTAGTGTCGGACGACCCATCCGCGCAGCTCGGCGAGCTTCGCTGCATCGACGAGCGACGCGCGGTTGATCGCGCCGAGTGCGTCGTCCGTCATCGGTACACGGAGGCGCAGGCATGCGGGGCCGCCGCCATTGCGCATGCTCTCACGGACATCCATGAAGATCGCGCGCGTGAGCGGATTCGCGGCATCTGCAATTACGCGATCGATCGCTGCCTTCACCCGAGGATTCTCCGCGCATTCGGACGGCGAGACCAATGCCATCGACCCATCGGGGAGCGTGAGCAGCTGGCTATTGAAGAGATAGCTCCTCACCGCGTCCTCGAGCGAGACCTCGTCGGCGCCGATCTCGACGATCGCGAGCGTGTCGCCGACCGCGCGGCGCAGCGCCACGTGCGTGCCGGCGCGATCCTCGAAGGCGAGCTCGTGGCAGAGCAGCATGTTGCCGTTCCCGACGGCGATGACATCGTTGTGAAAGACGCCCGCGTCGATCGCGTCGGGGTTCTGCTGCGCGAACACGCAGCGTGCGGGATCAAGCCCGCCGAGCTCCGCCACGCGTGAACTCGCGCTTCGGGTCTGGCGGGCGGGGAACTTCTCAGGCTTCCTTCGCCCATCCTTCGCCGTCCCATACACGAAGAAGTGGATCCCGCGCGCTGCTCCTCCGTTCGCCGTGGTGAGGGTGAGCCGCGTGTGGTTCGCAGCGCCCTCGTCGCCGAAATCCTCGTCCGTCCGAGCGGGAAGCGCGTCGTGCACCTCGAAGCGCGTTCGATCCGCGAAGATCGCCCGCAGCGCTCGCGCCGTCACCGCCGGCTCGATCGCTCGGTGGAACATCTCGCGTAGGTTCGCGGCGACGAAGTGCGTGCGGCCGTCGCGCGTATCCACAGCTGGCATGACCGTCGCCGCGTTCGCTGTCCACATCGCGCTCGCGCTCGAGACGCGCGCGAGAAGCACGGGATCCTCCTTCGCGACCCTTGCGAGGATCTCTGCATCGGTTCCCGTGAACCCGAGCCCGCGCAGCGTCGGGACATGCGGGCGCTCGTGCGGCGGTAGCACGCCCTGCACCAGCCCGAGCGCCGCGACCGCCTCCATCTTGGCGAGTCCCTGCAGCGCGGCGGCGCGAGGGGAGCTCACCGCGCCCTGGTTTCGCGCGCTCGCGACGTTGCCGTAGGAAAGCCCCGCATAGCTATGCGTTGGTCCGACGAGTCCGTCGAAGTTCGCCTCACGCATGGATCACCAGCGCTCCGCGTCGGACTGCGGGGAAAGCGGCCAAGGCTGGGTCTCGCGCCCATTGATGCTCGTTCCGCCATGGATCGTGCTCGGGATCAGGTTGTTGATGAACTCATGCGGGAAGCAGGGCGGTGGATCGCTGAGCGCATCCAGGCGCTTGGTTTGCTCGGCGGTGAGGTGCACGCGGCAGGCCGCGAGGTTGTCATCGAGCTGGGCGAGCGTGCGCGCGCCGATGATCGTGCTTGTCACCCCGGATCGGTCCATCACCCAGCGCAGGGCGACCTGCGCTGGCGTGGCGCTATGCGCGGCTGCGATCTCGCGCAGCGCATCGAGCAGCACGAAGGTCTGCTCGGTGAGGTACTTCGAATCGCTCTTGACGCGCGTCGATCCGTCGTCCTTCGGGCGGTTCTCGCGGGTGAACTTGCCCGTCAGTACGCCACCGCGCAGCGGGCTCCATGGCGTCACGCCGAAGCCGCACTTGCGCGCCATCGGCATCAGGTCGTACTCGACCGTGCGCTGCAGCAGCGAATACTCGATCTGGATCGCGATCGGCTGCGTCCAGCCGCGGAACACGGACTCATACATCGCCTGCACGCACACCCAAGCGGGATGGTCGCTGAAGCCCGAGTAGCGGATCTTGCCCTGCTTCACGAGGATGTCGAGCGTCTGCATCGTCTCGTCGATCGGGGTGTGCACATCCTGGAAGTGGCACCACAGGAGATCGATGTAGTCGGTCTTCAGCCGGCGCAGCGAATGCTCGACCGCGTTCACCATCGACTTGCGGCTCGAGCCGCCGCCGTTCGGGTCGCCCGGCCACATGTTCCCGCCGAACTTGGTGGCGATCACGACGCGGTCGCGCTTGCCGCGCCCGGCGCCACTCGCGAAGTAGTCGCCGAGGATGACCTCGTTGTGACCCTTGGTGTAGATGTTGGCGGCGTCGAAGAAGTTGCCACCATGCTCGAGATAACGCGAGATCATCGCGTTCGAGACCTCCTCGGTCGTGCCGAAGCCCCATTCGAGCCCGAAGGTCATCGTCCCGAGGCAGAGCGGTGACACGCGCAGCCCCGAGCGGCCGAGCGTCACATAGTGGTTGAGCGCAAGCGTGTTCGCGGACATGCAGGCAGGGTAGCGGGTAGGCTGTGGACATGGCAGCGATCGCGACTGCACACGACCCGCGGACTTGGACCGACGCGCACCTGCATGTCTGGGACGCGCAGGTTCTTCGCGCCCCTTGGTTCGCGCAGGCGCCGCAGTTCGCCGGCAAGTTCGACGTCGCTCGATACCACGCCGAGGGCGGCGTGCGCGGCGGGCTTGTCTTCGTCGAGGCCGACATGGCGCCGGCCGACCGCGCGCGCGAGGCGGATCTCTTCGCGCAGTGGGGGCGTGCGAGCGGGCTGGCGTGGGCGACGGTCGCGGGGATCGATCCGGGAAGCACCGAGCTCGTGGGCGAGATCGCCGCGGTTCTCTGCGCCGGCGGCGTGGCGGGCTCCCGACGCGTCCTCCATGGAGGTGACATTCCGTTCACGACCGAGCGGTTCCGCGCGGGGCTTCATCGCCTCGGCTCGCATCGGCTCAGCTTCGACTTCTGCGTGCGCTGGACCGATCTTGCGGCGCTCGAAGGGGTGATCGCAAGCATCGAGGCGACGAACTACGTGCTCGATCATCTCGGTAACCCGCCGATCAGGTCGGGATGGTCAAGTCCTGAGCGCGCCGAGTGGCAGCGCCTCATCGCGCGCGTCGCCGCGTGCGAGCGTGTCTCGGTGAAGTGGTCGGCGATGTTCGAGAATGCTGGACGAGCGATGGGCGCCGACGAGATCCGCCCGTGGTTCGAGTGGTGCCTCGCCTGCTTCGGCCCGACGCGCGTGATGTGGGGCTCGAACTGGCCCGTGTGCTTCGCGCCCGGCTCAGGCGCGCGGCTTAATCAGTGGACCGACGCGTGCGCGGCGGTCGCGGGCGAGCTCACGCCTGACGAGCAGGCGGCGATCCTCGGCGCAAACGCCGCGCGCCTCTACCGAATCCCCTGACAACTACCAGAGGGAGCGGCCGCAGCCGCGACCGCCTCATGCATGCGGCCGCAGCCGCGACCGCGGTCACATCGTCCAGCCGCCGTCGATCACATGAATAGCGCCCGTCGTGTAGCTCGACTCGTCGCTTGCGAGGTACACCGCGAGATTCGCGATCTCCTCGGCCGTCCCAAGCCGTCCCATCGGCTGCCGCGCGATGAACGCCTTGCGTGCCGCGTCGGGGTCCGCGTTCTGATTGATGCGTCCCTGAAGGCTCGGCGTCTCGACGGTTCCCGGACAAATCGCGTTGACCCGAACTCCATGTGCGACCGTATCGGCGGCGACGGCCTTCGTCAGTCCGATCAGAGCAGCCTTCGTCGCGCTGTACGCCGCACGGTTGGGCACGCCGCGGATGCTCGACGCGACGCTCGCGATCGAGATCACGCTGCCGCGCTTGCGCGCGATCATGCCGGGCAGGAACGCGTGCAGCATGCGGTAGACGCTCTTGACGTTCAGGTCGAACGAGAAGTCCCACGACTTCTCATCGCACTCGAGAAGCGTGCCTTGGTGCACGAATCCCGCAGCGTTGAGGAGGATGTCGACCTCGCCTGCTTCGGCGGCGGCTGCGCGGATCGCAGCGAAATCGCGCGCATCGAGCGTGCGTGCCGTGATCGAGGGATGCTCCTTCGCCAGGCTCGCGAGCCCGACCGCATCGATGTCGGTCGCGATGACCGTCGCGCCCTCGCGTACGAACGCGAGCGCGCTCGCGCGCCCGATGCCCGCGGCCGCGGCCGTCACGAATGCGCGCTTGCCATGCAATCTTCCGCTCATCGCGAACCTCCGTTCTTCCTGCGCTTCACCCACTCTGGCCCGTTCGGGAACGCGAATGCCTCGAGCGACGTGCGCTTCACTTCGCCTGAATACCCTGGCTTGGTCGGGGCGAGATAGCGCCCGCCCGTGACGATGCACGGATCGACGAAGTGCTCGTGCAGGTGGTCGACGAACTCGCACACGCGGCCGTCCATCGTCGGATTGAAGCGGATGTAGTCGACCATGATCAGGTGCGCCACGAACTCGCAGAGCCCGACGCCGCCCGCGTGTGGGCACACGGGCACGCCGAAGCGCCGCGCGAGCGCCATGATCGCGAGGTTGTCGTTCACGCCGCCCACGCGGCACGAATCGAGCTGGCAGATCTGCATGCCGCCCGATGCGAGGAACTGCTTGAACATCACGCGGTTCTGGCATTGCTCACCGGTCGCGACGCGGATCGGCTGGATCGCGCGCGCGATCTCGGCGTGCCCGAGCACGTCGTCGGGCGAGACTGGCTCCTCGAACCACCAGATGTCGAACGGCGCGAGCGGCTTGATCCACTCGATGGCCTGCTTCACGTCGAAGCGCTGGTTCGCGTCGACCATCAGCACGCGGTCCGCGCCGATCTCCTCGCGGATGATGCGCGCGCGGCGCACGTCATCCTCGATCGACTGCCCGATCTTCATCTTGAAGTGCGTGAATCCGTCGCGGATGCCCTCGCGGCAGCGCGCGCGAACGGTCTCGTCGGAGTAGCCGATCCAGCCGCAGCTCGTCGTGTATGCGGGGAAGCCCTCGCGCTCGACGCGGGCGATGCGCTCGGCGCGCGTGGCGTCGTTCGCCTTGACCATCGCGAGGCACGCGGCTTCGTCGACGGCATCGCGGATGCCGTGGAAATCGATGGCTGCGACGAGTTCCTCGGCGGACATATCGGCGAGCAGCCGCCAGAGCGGCTTGCCTGCCGCGCGCGCCTCGAGGTCCCACACCGCGTTCACGATCGCGGCGACCGCAAGCGCCATCACGCCCTTCTCGGGGCCAAGCCAGCGGAACTGCGAATCCTGCGAGAGCGCGCGCCAGAAGGCGCGGCGATCGCGCTGGATCGCGTCGAGGCTCTTGCCCTCGACGAGCGGCATCAGCGAGCGGATCGCCTGGCAGACGATCTCGTTCCCGCGGCCGATGGTGAACGTCAGCCCGTGACCCGCGTGCGCCGTATCGGTCCGCAGGATGACACACGCCGCGGAATAGTCGGGGTCGACGTGCACCGCGTCGGAGCCGTGCGCCTCCTCGCTGGTGGGGAAGCGCAGGTCGACGATCTCGAAGCCGGTGATGGTGGGGGAAGGCATGGCGCTCAGGCTCAGATTCGGAGTTCGGGCATTTCCTCGCCGCCCGCGGCGCTCTTGTAGCAGGTCTCCACGAGCGCCATCGTGCGCCACGCGTCCTCGAGGTCGCTCTCGATCGCGTTCGCTGCGCCGGTCGCGAGCCGCTGCAGGTTCGCCATCGGTCCCTCGAATGCGTGCGGGAACCAGTTTCCGCCGACGGGCACGCTTCGCCACGCGCCGCCATCCTGCGAGATCTCGAGGGTGTCGGGTCGCCCGCGCGGATAGTCGAGGTTCACGCCGAGCCGCGCGACGATCGTGCCGCGGGTGCCCTCGATGCGCAGATGCGAGGCGTCATGCCCCTCGGGCGCTGCATGATGGTGATACGTCGTCACCACGGCGCGCTTCATCTCGCCGAAGGTCATGACGCTCGTCGAGCGCGCTTCGGCGATGCCCGCCGCGAGCGGATGCCGCGCGATCGCGCTCCAAACCCGCGTCGGCTCGCCGCACAGCGCGCGGGCGAGATCGAGGTAGTGGATCGAGTGCATGAGGATCTCCATCCGCGGCATGCCGACGAGGAAGGGCCACGTCTCCCACGGCATCCGGCAGACGACGCGGATCTCGACATCGACGAGCTCGCCGATCGCGCCGGACGCGAGCAGTTCGCGCGCGCCGCGCACGCAGGGCGCGTAGCGCAGCTGGAAGTTGACGGCGCCGTGGATGCCGCGCGCGCGCGCAATCCGAGCGAGTTCGGTCGCGCCGGCAAGGTCGGTTCCGAAGGGCTTCTGGATGAGGACGAAGGAGCCCTCGGGCATCTCGCGCAGGGTCGAGGCGACCGCGTGCGGCGGCAGCGCCAGGTCGAGGACGCCGCCCGTCGCGCGGCATGCGGCAAGGAGCTCCTCCCGCGAGTGGAACGCCTGCGTCCCGAAGTCGCGCGCGAGCGACTGTGCGCGCGCGAGGTCGAGATCGAAGACTCCCGCGACCGGAAAGCCCGCGTTTCGGTAGGCAGGGAGATGCGCATCGCGAACGATCGAGCCAGCGCCGATCACGTAGATCGGGCGTGGCTGGGTCGGGCGCGCCTGCGCGTGAGATGCCGGAGCGGCGTGCGTCACAGCCCGCGAAGATACGGCAAAGCCATGCCCTCGGTCCGCGGGCATGAAAAGCACAACCGGCGTGCGCGACGCACGCCGGCTGGGTTCTGTCAAGTCCAACCGCGCGATTCAGGCGCGGCGTCGGCGTCCGATGAGTCCGCTGAGGGCGAGCAGCCCGATCGCACCCGGCGCGGGCACGCCGTAGATGCCATCAACCGAGAGCCCGCTGCCGCCCATGAAGCCCTGCACGCCGGTCACGTCCCATGCGAAGGTATAGACGCCCGTCAGCCCGAGCCCAGTCTGCGGCGCAGGGTTCGGCTGCCATCGAAGCACGACGGCGTCCTGAAGGCTCGTGGGCAGCCACTCATTGAAGTAGGACGAGCCCTGGAGGTCCGATGCCTGCGTCGGCAGCATCGCCATCACGCCGGTCGTCGCGGTCTGCCCGTTGATGAGCCCGATGAGCGCGTCGCGGTTGATCGAGCTCGAGCCGTAGTTCACGTCGAGGATCGCGTACAGACCGTTGTAGTAGGTCGGGTTGTTCACGAAATCGCGGAACTGGAACTGAAAGTAGCCCTTGTCGGCGATGGTTCCGGAGAGCCCCACCGTCGTGAAGCATCCGTTCACGAAACACTCGCCGGCGCGCTCCGAGATGAAGGGCACCGATCCGACGCGGGTGAAGCCGGCGGTATCGAGCTGCGCGCTGGAGGCGTTCACCTGGACGATGGTGTTGGATACCTGCGCCGACGCAGTGGCAGCGACAACGCCCGCAAGGGCGCAACTGAGCAGACGAATCATGAGGGGACTTTCAGGGACAGGGGGAAGGGAACGACCGCGAAGGGGCGCGCGGCAGTAGAACCATGTCCCGTCTTTGCAGAACAGCAAGTGATGTTCGCGGATTTCCCTGAGGAATCAGCGCGTGAGAGTTCAACGCGCGACACTCCGCTGGAGGCATTCGCGTAACTCGATCTCTTGAATGAACTTGCGCGCTAGCGCAGCACGGCGATCGCTGGCAGCAATTCCATCGTGTGCAGCCGTTCGATGCCCTGCGCACCGAGGAACGCGAGCGGCATCAGCCCGGCCTCGAACAGCGCGCGGTTGAATGCCTTGATGCTGATGGTGACCTCGGTCGCCCGCTCGAACAGACTCGGATTCGGCAGGAAGCGGGGCACCCGCGCGCAGTACCGCTCGTAGCTCTCGCCGAACGCCCCGCGGAGGAACTTCTCCTCGGCGAGGATCGTCGGCCAGTGCGTCAGCATGAACACCGCGAAGAACGCCGCGCCGAGCGTCAGCGAGCCGAAGCAGAGCCCCGCGCCGGTGAAGACGAACATGCTGAAGAAGTACAGCGGATTCCGCATCATCGAGTAGGGGCCGAGCGCCACGAGGTCCTTGTTCTTGCGACCAGCGATGTGGCCCGCGCACCAGACACGCCCAAAGGCGCCGAACAGGATCATGGCGAGGCCGACGGCCTTCATCGACTCGGATGCGATCGAGCCGGGCTCCCAGGCGCTCTTCGTGACGCACGCGAACGCAATCACTCCGATCATGAGCGTGCGCGAGGTGACGAGGCGGATGTTCATGCCGAGCACCCTATGCGAAATCGATTCACGGCGCCGCAGCGGCCGGCGCCGCAGGTGCCGCCGTCGGGATCCGCACGCGGACCTCGGCGCAGAAGACGCCCTTCGGGTCACCGCGCTCCGCGAGCGTCGCCGCGAGCACGCCGACGCCACGCTTCGCAGCGCCGTCATGCAGGATCGTCCCATCCTTCATGGTCACCTTGACGGGCTTGTCGAGATCGACCATCGAGTCATCGAGCCGGATGGACAGTTCCTCGACGCCGCTCGCTTCCTCGATCGTGATCGTCTGCCCGCTCCGCACCGCGACCACGCGCTGTCCGCCCTTCGGGCTCGGATTCGCCAGCCAGTAGAAGCGAGGGCTCGTGACGTCATCCTGGAGCCAGATGATCTTGCTCGGACGCAGCTCGCGCGTCTTCGCCGCCATCCACGGCACCGCGACGGCATCCTTGCGGTCCATCCAGTGCCCGTTCTCCTCGTAGATCGTGACCTCGTGCGGGTATCCGCCCGGATCCTGCGTCGCGAGCTCATCGAGCTTCACCTTCCAGTCGCGGGCGATCTGGTTGCGGCTGAACGCAGCATCCTTGCCGCCCATGTACAGGGCGAACGGAAGGTTGCGGAGCCCATCGGGGCGCGTCTCGTTCGGATGGCCCGCCATCATCGCAGCGGCAGCGAAGGAATCGGCCATGCGTGGTGCGAGCTGGTACACGCCGTCGCCGCCCGCGCTGTAGCCCATGAGGTACACGCGGTCCGGATCGACATCCTCGAACACGATCATGTCGGCGATGAGCTTGCGGAAGAGCGCGTCGATGTGCCCCTGATGCCACAGGTTCCAGGTATCGGTCGGCGCACGCGGCGCGACGTACACGCCCTCCTCGGGCTTGTAGAGCTTCTTCTGGTTCTCCCACTGCCCGTCGTTCACGTGCTTCGGCGCGCCGCCGCCACCATGCATGGAGATGAAGAGCGCGCGGCCGCCCGACTTCCCCCCCGACTTCTCGCGCGGCTTGTCGCCGTAGACCGCGTACCAGAAGGGCATCTTCGCCCCGTCGGCCTCGAGCACCTTCGATTCGAACTCCGCCTTGGCGTCCTTGCGGATCTCCGCCTCGAGCGCCTTGCGAAGCACGTTCGCAGCGCGCTCGGCATCGGCCTTGGTGAGCTCGACGCCAGCGAACTCCTGCTTCGCGGCGTCCGCGACCTTCCCGTCCTTGAGGAACTTCTGCAGCTCGCGCACCGCGGCGTTGCTCGCGGCGGCGGGCTTCTTCTCATCCCAGTTCGGAGCGAGCAGCTCGACGGGCATGAACTCCGCGCCTGCGAGCAGCTCGTCATCGGCGAACCGCCCGGACACAGCCCCGGGAGCGGCGACCGCCTTCGCAGGCAGCGTGACGATCGCCAGCGACACCTCGCCGTCCTTCGAGACGAGCGAGATCTCCTCGGCGCGCACGCCGTCGACCAGGAACGACTTCCACGCATCCGCGGGCACGATGAGCTCAAGGTGATCGTTGAGATCGAAGCGCTCGTCCTTCGTCGTCCCGCTCGCGATCGGCTTGTCGAGCGCATCGCGCACCTCGATCGCGCGCGCCACGCGCTGCTTCGTCGCGGGATCGCGCACGCAGACGCGGAGCACGCACGAGCCTGCGGGCACGGCAGGAGCCTTGCCTGCGTAGCGATCGGTCACGTCGACGGCGCGCGCACGCGGACGCGTCGCGTCAAACATGAATGGGAATTCGACGCCCGAGTCGCGCCACGTCACCGCATAGATCGCATGCTCGGGCTTGCTGCGGTTCTGTCCGCTTGCACGCCCGCCGAACCAGCCCTCATCGAGCCGGTCGCCGGCAGGCTCGGCGGCGCCCGTGAACCGCCAGCGCGCACCGTCCCAGACCTCGACCCATGAGTGATTTCCCGAGCCATCGGTCCACATCGGCACGCCCACGAAGCGCGCCGGCACGCCCACCGCACGGCAGGCATCGACCAGCAGGATGGAGAGCCCCGAGCACGACGCGAGCCCCGACTCCATCGACTCGCTCGGAGCCTGGTCGGCGCGCTTGCGCTTCGTCGAGTACTTCACGTTGAACTCGGGGAAGATGCGCTGGTTCAGGATCACCGCCGCCTGCGCGGGCGTCGTCGCGTCCTTCACCATCGGCAGGCATCTCTCGCGGAGCGCGGGCAGCCATAGCTCGCGCTGCTCGCTCACGCTCGCGTAGGGCAGGATCGCGTCGCGGAACGTCTCCTCGTCGACAAGCGCGCTCCACGGCGCCGCTTTCCACGCCTTGTAGGCGCCATCGACGTGGGCGAGCAGGAACTTGGCGTCGAGCGTCCGGAGATCCTGCGCGGGCATGCGCGCGATCAGCCACTCCATCGAGGCGATCTGCTCGCTGGGCGCGTCGCGGTGGGCGCGCTCGATCTCGGCTCGGTTCGGGCCGGCCATTTCGAGCGCTTTCGAGAGTCCCGTGGCCGAAGGACCGGCGGCATCGGCGGCGCGCGCGAGGAGCGCCGCGGCGAGGATCGAGCAGAGGGCGAGAAGGCGCAGGGCGGAGACGGAACGAAGCATCGCCGCAGTGTAAACCCCCGAGCGGCTCCGACCGTTCACCGCGCCGAGGCTTCGTCGAGGATCGTCGCAATCCAGGCCAGGAAGAGCAGCAGGTGGATGAACCCCTGCATGGCGTTCACCCGTCCGCGTCCGAGATTGATGGCGGCGACGAGGAAGGTGCCGAGAAGCAGGACGATCGACGGCGCGTCGAGCCCGAGTTCGGGCGACGAACCGGTGATGAAGCGGATGGCAAGGACGGCGGGGACGGTCAGGCCGATCGTCGAGAGCGCGCTGCCGAGCAGGATGTTCACGCTCCGCTGCATGTCGTTCCGCTTGGCCGAGCGGAGCGCCGCGAACCCCTCGGGCGCGAGCACCAGCGCGGCGATGAAGACGCCGCCGATCCCGCTCGGGATGTAGAGCCGGTGCAGCAGCTCGTGGACGCGGCCGGCGAGGCTCTCGGCGACGAGGACGACGCCGACGAGCGAGAGGAAGAGCATGGTGCCCGACTTCCACGGCGACACCGATCCCGCCCCGTGCCCGTGCGCCTCCCCCTCGGTCGTGCCGTGGTGGGCGAAGAAGTCGCGGTGCCGCGTCGTCTGCATCCAGAGGAAGAGCCCGTAGACGCCGAGCGATCCCACGGCGACGAAGATCTCCATCGGCGTGCTCATCCAGCCGCCCGATGCGCTGGTGGTGAAGCGGGGGAGGACGAGGGAGAGCAGCGCCAGCGCGATGATCAGGGGCAGGTACGCGCCCGACGACTGCGGATTGAATGCCTGCTCGCCGCGCTTGAAGCAGCCCACCACGAGCGCAAGCCCGAGCAGGAGGTTCAGGATCAGCATGACCACCGAGAACATGGTGTCGCGCGCGACCGTCGGATCGCCGTTCTGCCCGAGCATGACCGCGCACACCGCCGCGACCTCGATGGTGATTGCTGAGATGGTGAGGATCACCGTGCCGAGCGGCTCGCCGAAGTGTTCGGCGAGCTCGTCCGCGCGCTTCATGGCGCGGAATGCGCAGGCGAGGATGAGCCCGACGAGCACGAGCATGCGCACGAATCCGACGCCCTCTGGCAGCACATGCAGGTGCGTGAGCACGCCGAGCGCGATCGCGACGGCGACGGGCGCGTCGGCGGCGAGCGTCCGCAGCATCGAGCGCTTCACTGCGCCACCCCCTTCACGTCACGGAAGAGGAAGAACACGGCGCCGAGCAGGCACAGGCTCGCGTAGAGGAAGTTCATGGTGAGGCGCTCTCCCATGTAGAGCACCGCAAACGCTGCGAACACAGCCATGGTGATGACCTCCTGCATGATCTTGAGCTGCGCGAGCGAGTAGCCCGCCTGCTCGAAGCCGATCCGGTTGGCGGGAACCTGCAGGCAGTACTCGAGTCCGGCCACGAGCCAGCTCGCGCCGATCGCGATCCACAGCGGCTTCGACTTGAAGTCCTTCAGGTGCCCGTACCAGGCGTAGGTCATGAAGATGTTCGAGCCGATGAGCAGGATCGGCGCGAGGATGAGCGCGAGTCGGGGCGTCATGCGGCGCAGATTACTGCGCGCGTCGCGGCGGTGCGGATGGCATCACGAAGGCAAGCGCGATCCCGAGCGAGGCGACGAGCGCTCCGCCGAGGATCGCGGCGCCGATCGATGTCGAGAGGGGTGCGCCGCCCGCCTTCGCGAAGCCTCCGATGCAGGCGGCGAACGCAACGCCGAGCGCGCCGCCAAGCTGTCGGATGGTCTGTACGAGCCCCGAGACCTGTCCGCGCGTCTCATCGCTCACGCTCGACAGCGTGTCGGTGTTGGCGGGCGACATGATGTGCGCGACGCCAAGCCCGAGCAGCACCATTCCCGCGGCGATCACCGGGTAGCTCACGACAATCGAGCCCGCGCCCCAGGTCGCGAGCCCCGCCGTCGCGACCACGGTCCCGAAGAGGGCGACGGGCCGGACCCCGACGCGGTCATAGCGGCGCCCTGCGGACCGCGCGACGAAGATGACGGGCACCAGCATCGGCATGAGCGACATGCCCGCCCGCTGCGAGTCGTAGCCAAGCACCTCCTTGGCGTAGATCGCACCTTGCACGATCAGCGACGCCATCGCGAACTGCATGATCCCGATGAGCAGGACGTTCGCACGCAGCCGCGGATTCGCGAAGAGCGCGAGGTGGATGAGCGGCGCGGGGATGCTCAGCTGCCGGTGCGCGAACAGCGCCGTCAGCATGACGCCGCCGCCGAGCATGGCGAGGTACTCGGGGCGGAGGATCGGCAGCGCGCCGCTCGCATCGGGCTCGGAGCCTTGCTGGAGCGCGAAGACGCCGAGCGGGAGACCCGTCGCTATGAGGAGCGCCGAGAGGAAGTCGAAGCGACGGTCCTTGCTTGGGCGGTTCGCCGGGCGGGCGGCGAGCGCAAGCGAGAGCGCCACCAGCGCGATCGGCAGATTGACGTAGAAGACGGACCGCCAGCCGGCCTGCTCGGAGAGCACGCCGCCGATCACAGGGCCGAGCGCGAAGAACGACATCGGGATCCCGATGTACATGCCCATCGCCTTGCCCCGCTCGCCAGGCGCGAAATGCTCGATCACAAGCGACGCGGATGCCGGCTGCATCAGGCACGCCGCGACGCCTTGCAGGACCCGCCCGAGATAGAGCGTGGTGGCATCGGGCGCAGCGCCACAGAGCGCGCTCGCGACCGCGAAGAGCGTGACGCCTGCGAGGAACGCGTTGCGCTTGCCGACGAGGTCGCCGATGCGCCCGCCGATCGCCATCAGCGCGGCGAGCGTGATGAGGTAGCTCGAGGCGATCCAGCTCACCCCGTTCTCGCTGAGCCCGAATGTGGCGCCGATCGACGGCCCCGCGATCGCCGTCACGGTGATGTCGACGAAGATCATCGACAGGCTTCCGGTGAGGGCGAGCAGCATCAGCCAGCGCCGCGGGTTCGGCTGGCTGCTTGGCTGCTCCGGGACCGTCTGGGCGAGCGACTCCACGGCGGCAGGGTAGCGCGGTTCGTCCAGTCGAAAAAGCGAGAGCGGCCCGGCGGTCCGTTGCGCCGCCGAGCCGCGTCTCTGTGCTCCAAGACGATTCGCGAACTCCTCAACATCTTCCGCGGCCGAGACTCCTTCAGCCCCCTGAAGGAGTCACCGGTGGTTCCCGCGGCGGCAGGTCAGTGAGACTGACCCGCGGGTGCGAAGCCGCACTCCTTGAGGAATCGGCGGATGGAGCTGATCTCATGATCGCTCTGCAGCGCGTGCCCACCGCCGCGAGGGATCGGGAAGGTCATCTCGCGACCTGCGAGCTTGACCTTCAGATGTTCATGCTTGGTCTGCTCGGCGGTCCCCCCGAGCGCCTCGAACATCTTGACGACGTCGCGCCAGTGGATGTTGTGCGAGGTGGGGTGGGCGAAGAGTTGATCGAGGGTCTTGAGATGAGTTGCCATGGCCGTCCAGGGTCCTTCCGATCCAGTCGCGTTGTGCGGCTCGGGCTCGCGTCCGCGGCTGGATCTCGCGCGGAACCCGCATCTCATTCCCCACCAACGTACTGTAGAAGATATTCGGATATGCGTATCCGCAATAGCAGTATTTTCGCGAAGATCGCTGGAAAGTGGGGTGTTCTCACCCCCTCTGCGTGCCTCGGCCAAAACGACAGCGGCGGGTCGTGGGAACGACCCGCCACTGAAGGAAATCCAGAAGCGATCAATTCTCAGCGGGGGCGTTTCCGCCACGGTTGCCACGTGCGCCGCGGCCCGGGTTGCGCGGCGCCTCGCCGCCAGCCTCGCCGCCGCGCTCGCCGCCTTCGTCGGCCTTGAAGACCTCGTGCCCCGACTCCTCGAGATCATGCAGCTTCGCGACGAGCGCCTTCGCCGCGTCGGCCTTGCCGTCGAGGATCGCGAGCTCGAGATCGATCGCGACCTTGGCGGTCTCGATCATCTTGCGGCGGTAGGCGGCCTCGAACGCTGCCTTGTCGCCGCCGTACTGCTTGCTCGCCGCATCGGTCATGCGCAGCGCGCCGACGCCACCCTTGGCACCGATCGCGGACATCTGCAGGCGCTGGACGGCCTCGAGGTCGGCAGCCTTGCTCGCAGCATCGAAGGCTGATGCCTTGAGCGCCTTGTAGGAGGCGTTCATCTGCTTCATCGCGCCCTCGAGGTTCATCGGGGCGCCGCCCTGACCACCTTGTCCGCCGCGCTGTCCGCCCTGTCCGCCTTGGCCACCGCGGGCGGGACCAGCCTGCGCCATCGCCTCGAGCTCGGTCTTGTCGAGCATGCCATCCTTGTTGGTGTCGGCGCGCTCGAACATGCGCTCGGCAAGCTGCGGCGGGAGCTCATCCTTCGAGAGCTTGCCGTCTCCGTTTGCGTCCATGCGCTCGAGCATCTGCGCGGGATCCATGCGCTGGCGCTGACCCTGGCCTTGACCCTGGCCTTGACCCTGGCCTTGACCCTGGCCTTGACCCTGACCCTGACCCTGCTGGCCTCCCGGGGCACCCTGTCCGCCCGGAGGGAACGTGCCGTCCTGCTGGGCGACGCAGACCGAGGCGAGCGGGAGAACGAGCGTGCTGGCGAGAATCCTGGCGAGAATGGTCGTGTTCATGTGCTGCGGCCGAAGCCGACTCCGTTGCGCGCGGGAGACCGACAGGGCCGCCCATCGCGCGAGGGCGGAACGTAGCGGAAGGACCGTGATTGCGCGCGTCGATGCAAAAGGACAGGCGCCCGCGGTCTCCGCGGGCGCCCGTGGTGGATCACATGATCGAGTGAGGGATTACGGGCACGGTCCCCATGCGCTCAGGAGGATCGAGAGATCCGCGGCATTGGTCACGCCGTCCCCGTTCAGGTCGGTGATGCCTGCGGAGCCCCAGCCCGAAAGCAGCGCGCCGAGATCTCCGCCGTTCACGACTCCATCGCGGACGGCGGGCGAGATGTCCGCGATGCACGGCTGGGGAACGCTCGCGGGGTTGGCGGGATCGCTTCCGCGGTCGAGTTCGTCGCGATCGAAGAATCCGTCGAGATCGCGGTCGATGCCGAGCCGCGTCTGCGAGCCCGAGGGCACGAGGGTATAGGTGAGTTCGCTTCCAGCCGAGGCGAGTGCCACCAGCGCCGCCGGCGTGATCGGCGCTTCGCTCGTTCGGTCGCTGCGGAAGTTGCCAGCCTGGAACATCCAGCCGCGGGCTTGTCCATTCACGCGTCCCTTCACGATCAGTCCGAGCGGTCCGGGATTCGCGAGGGCGATGAGCTGGTTGATCCGGGCGGTGTCGTTCGCAGTTCCGTTGGCGGTCACCTGCTGTCCGATGCCCGCATGCGAGCCGGAATTGAAGCTCATGCAGAACGCCTCGAGGTCGCGTCGCTGCTGCTGCCCCGTGGCGCCGGGAGCGAACTGGAAGCCCGCGGTGATCGCGTCCTGGAAGGTCGCTTTCTCGCCGTTGTGCTCGAATCCGAATCCTCGGAGCGCGTTCGCGCTGCTGCGGTCGGCGCCGACCTTGCGCCATTGCTCGCGCATGTGCGTGATCTTGCGATTCTGGTTCTCGCCGCCGGGCGCAGGGATGTCGACGCGGTTGTTGGTGCCGATCGGACCGACATGGCACGACGTGCAGGTGAGCCCAGGCGTGCCCGGTGGACCGAGGAAGAACGGACCCGTTGCGAAGAGGTTCTGGCCAGTGAGCGCATTGCCGGTGACGTTGAAGCCGGTCTGCGGGCCACCGTAGACGGTGAGCGCCGTCTTCAGCGTGTTGTCGATGTTGCGGTTCGGATTCGGTGGGAAGACGAGCGAGCCGACGTAGTTCTGGAGCGACGCCATCTCCGCGGCGGTGAGCTCGTTGTCTCGGCCCTGGAGATGCGTGAAGGCCACGTTGAACTCGGTCAAGTCGTTCTTCTCGCCGCGCCAGTGGAACGGCTCGTTGCCGATGGTTCCCTGCAGCGTCTGCGTGGTCATCGGGCCCTTCATCGGGTGCCACGGGATGCACGCGCCCGGCGCGGGCACCTGGCAAAGCTCGTCGAATGCCTGGATTGCGCCCGTTGGGTCGCCGAGATCCCAGCCGAGGCGATCGCTTCGCCCATCGATGTGGCAGGTCGCGCACGCGGTATGCCCGAGGCCCGAGGTCAGGTGGGTGTCGAAGAGGAACTTGCGGCCGTTCTTGATGTCGGCGGGAGTCGCGTCATGGAACGCAGCGCCGCCGGCGACCGAGTAGGACGCTGTGCGGATCGCGCTGACCGATCCTTCGAAGCGGTTGAGCACGTAGACGAAGTCGCCGGCCGGTGACGCAGCGACGCCGGTCGGTCCCTCGCCCACCTCGATCTTCGCGATGCGCGCGCCTGACGGCGACAGCGCGACCACGCAGTTCGAGCCGAGCATGGCGACGAACGCTGCGCTCGAGTCGGGAAGCCACGCGACGCCGCGCGGGTCGCCCACCGACTGCAGCCGCTGGGTGAGCGGGATGTTCGACTGCGTGTAGTCGAGGTGCGGATTCAGGTCGACGACGCTGGGCGCGCCTGCCGCGCCAGCGGGCACGAACGCCGCCATCATGCGTGCGAAATGACCGTTGAGCTTCGGCTCGAAGCGGACCTCGTTGCGCGGCTCGATGCCGACGGCGAGGATCTGGCCGTTCGCAGCCACGCCGATGCCTGCGACGGTGTTCATGAGTCCGGTGACGTAGCTCGTCGCGAGCGTCGAGGCATCGACGACGGCGATGTCGTTGTCGACGACGCCCCAGGTGACGAGGCTCGTCCAGTTGCGGTTGTTGTCATCCATCCACTGGTTCGCCGCGTTGCGTCGGACGATCTGCGATACGGCGGGGGGATTCGGCTGCCCGGCGGGGCGCGGCGGATCGAACGCGGCACCGCTGTTCGGCGGCGGATTGATGCCTGCGTAGGGGCCCGTCGGATTGCTGACGAGCGTGCGCGGCACGAGCGTCGTCCTGTTGCCCGACTCGAAGACCGCGAGATAGACCTTCGTGCCGTCAGGGCTCGTCGCGAGCGCGCGTGGCTGCGAGCCGAGGATCGCCGTCGACGTGAGCGCGGGCGCCGCTGCATTGGCGTCGAACGAGACGAGTCGATTGGAGACGCTGAGGGAGATGAACGCCTTCGAGCCCTTGGGGCCCGCGAACACGATGTCCGAGGGCTCATCGCCGACGAGGATCGTTCGCGTGACGCGCATGGTGGCGAGGTCGACGACGCTCACCGAATCGGAGATCTGGTTGACGACCCAGGCCTCGCCGTTCGAGCGCACGCGAACGCTGACGGGATCGACACCGACTGGCACGGAGCCGCGGCGAACGGGAAGTCCAGCAACGAGATCGAAGACCTCGAGCTGCCCATCCGCCGTGTTCACCGCGAGCAGTGTGTTGCCATCGGGCGTGACGTCGAGCGGGTGCGACTGCGGCGACTCGAAGTTCACGAAGGCGCCCGTGTTCTGGGCGTGCGCGGGAGCAACAAGAAGGAGCGCGGCGGCGAAGAGCGGCGCGAGGGATCTCTCGATGTGCATGGGCAACCTCTGGTTCACTGTCTACGACCTTGCCGAGCCATACGCGGCAGGGACGAACAAATGACAGAAAAGTCCGAAATTCGGAGCCTCCATGAAGGCCCCGCGCGAGCGTCCCGATGTCGGAGTCCCGAGGTGGCGGCTCTTATGCCCCCGTCCATGCGTTGAGCAGCATGGTCAGGTCGGACGCCCCAACCGTCCCATCATCGTCGATGTCTGCGGAGGCGTCCGATGTTCCCCACGCATTGAGCACGGCGGTCAGGTCCGACGCATCCACCCGTCCATCGCCGTTCACGTCGGCTGGATTCGGCGAAGCGCACGCATCGAGCCGGCCGTCAGCGTCTGCGTCGAGAGCGGGGTTCAGCGCGATCTCAAGGACGTCGGGGCGATCATCCGTGTCGCAGTCGATGAAGGACGACCAGCTGTAGATCGCCGCGCGCGTGGTCACGCCCGCGTCGGGATCGGTGAACGCATCGAGCCACCGTCCGTCCGGTCCGTCGATCCCCGACATCATGAGCGCGCTCTCGAAGAGGATGCTCTGTGCGGGCCGGAACGGCTTCCAACCAAACGATTGCACAGGCAAGCCATTGCCCCAGAGCCACGCGCCCTGCGGCTCGCGGAAACCGCCAAGCCATGGGCCGCCGCAGTCGAATGCTCCGGGGTAGTCGGAGAGGAGTTCGAGAAACGTCAGCTCGCTCGGTGAGTCTGCGCGGGAGAGCGTCGCCCCAAACTGCAGCGCGAGCGCGCTCGCGTCATGCCACGACCACGGTTGCTCGACGACGACGAGGGTGCGAAGCGCGCCGTCGCCGCCAGCGGCTGTGGTCCATCTCACATGACGGTAGTCGACGACCTTCGGAGGCTGACCTTGGTTCGGCAAGCCCTGGACCTGTGCTGCGATGCCTAGCAAGACCGAAAGTCCGAACAGGCTTCGAGCACGATGATGTCGAGGCAAGCCACGCGGATGGCGAGCCATGTCGTCGCTTGAAGCTGGAAGACTCGGATTCTGCATGGGTCGCAGGACTCGAATCATGCCATGAATCCGTCGCTTGGCAACATTTCCGCTTGCATCGGTCGCTTCGATCGACAAAATAGCCCCGTGGAGTCGAGACGCACATTTCTAAAGACCGCCGGCGGCGCTGCGATGCTCGCGGCGCTGTCAGACGCCATGTGGACTCGCACGGCGCTCGCGGACTGCTCCGGTCCGACGATCAACGACGCCACAGCGATCGCCTTCCGCAAGGGCATCGCCGGCGAGGTGATCTTTCCCAACAGCCCGCAATACGCGGCAGCCCGCCTTCTGTACAACCGCCGCTTCTCACCGCGCCCCGCGCTCATCGTGCGCGCGCTGAACGAGTCCGACGTCGCCTCCACGATCGACTTCGCCCGTGACAACGGCATGCGGCTCGCGACACGCTCGGGCGGTCACTCCTACATCGGTGCATCGGGCTCGAACGGGATCATCCTCGACCTTAGCCTGATGAACGCCGTCACCCCGCTCGGCGGTCCGTCCTTCCGCATCGGCGCGGGCACCAAGCTGGTGCGCGCCTACGGCGAGCTCGCCTGCAACGGCAACTGGACCCTTCCCTGCGGTTCATGCGACAGCGTCGGATTCGCCGGCATCGCGCTGGGCGGTGGCTTCGGCTACCTGCAGCGGGAGCACGGGCTCACATGCGACCGCGTCCGCGCCGTGCGAATGGTGCGCGCCGATGGCGTCGCGGTGCGCGCAAGCGCAGACAGCGATCAGGATCTCTTCTGGGCGCTGCGCGGCGGCGGCGGCGGAAGCTTCGGCGTCGCCACCGAGTTCGAGGTCGAGGCCGTGCCCTTGCAGCCCCTGCGGCTCATTGGCTGGCGCTGGCCGCTCGCCGCGGCCGATGACGCGCTCGCGCGCTTCCACGAGATTCTCGCAAGCGACGCCATGTCGCGAAACGTACTGCCGCTCGTCATCTTCAGCATCGAGCCATCCGCCGCGGTGCCGGCCTGCCAAGGGCTCATCATCTCGACCGGCACCGCGAAGGAAATCGATGCCGCGAAGGATCTTCTTGTCGGCGCGGGCGGCGTGCCGCGCATCTCGGGCAGCGACTTCGGATTCGACCTGCCCGGACCCACATGCAATCCGCTCGAGCCCTCGGGCTTCGATTTCTACAAGGCGAAGTCATCGATCGTGTCCTCGCGGCCGGCGCCCGATACCGGCGCCCGGATCGCAGCGTGGATCGCAGCGCGCATCGCGAGCCCCGAGTTCTCGCTGACGGAGTATTGCTCGATCAACTTCCTCGGGCTTCGCGGCGCCGTGTCTGACATCGCCCCCGATGCCACCGCGTTTCCACACCGCGGCGCGCTCTCCGAAGTGCAGTACCTCGCCTACTGGAACAAGGAGTCTCGGCAGAAGGAAGCGGCGAATCTGGCGTGGATGCGCGCGATGTACGCGGATGTCGACCCGCGGCTCTCGCTCGGGGGCGCCGGCTGCTACATCAACTACGCGGATGACGACCTCGCCGAAGGTGTCTGGCAGCAGCGCGCGTTCGGCCTCAACCATCCGCGCCTGCAGCAGGTCAAGCGCGCGGTCGATCCAGCCGATTTCTTCAGGGGAAAGCAGACGATCCGCCTCTGAGCCGCGGCGCTGCTTGTCGTGCCGCCGCGACTGCAGTACGGTGCGCGCATGCACAGCCGTCTCCTGTCCATCGTGATCCTCGCGCTCCCGCTCGCCTCGCTCGCAGCCTGCCGCGGTGGCGGCGCATTCAACGACGATCCCTACCGCCAGGGCATGGTCGAGGCCGCCATCGACGACGGTCCCAAGATCACCCGCGCGCCCGGCGCCGACTTCACCAAGTACGCCCGCGTGGTCGTCGAGCCCATCGCGCTCGATCCTGATGCGACCCAGGGCGATGAGGTCTCCGACGAGCAGCTCGGCAAGCTGCGCGGTCAGTTCGCGACCGATCTCCGCGCCTCCTTCGCCAAGCGCTTCGCGGTCTCCTCGAGCGCCGCCGCTGGTTCCGACCCCGCCCTCGCCGTGCGCGCAACCATCGTGCGCGCGGTGCCCAACAAGCCGCTCCGCAACGTCCTTCCGCAGACGCAGATGACCCGCACGGGCTTCGGCTACGCAGCCGTGCGCGTGCAGCTCTGCGACGCCGCCACCGGCGCCGAGCTCGCGGCATTCACCGAGACGCGTTCCACCAAGCGCCTCGGCCTCGAGAAGCTCAGCGAGTGGGGCTCCGTCGAGAAGAGCTTCGAGGTCTGGGCGCAGCAGGCCCTGGACATCGCGAAGTAACAGCGGCAACGCAACATGGACGAGCCCACCCAGTCGCAGGACGACGAACTCGCCGGCGAACTCGAGAAGGGGTCGCCGCTCGTTGCCCGCATCGGGCTCTTCCTCGGTCCGGCGCTGGCGGCGATCGCGCTGATTGCCGCGCCGTCGCTCGGACTCACGCGCGACAGCGGCTGGGTCTTCGCCATGCTCGCCCTCATGGCCTGCTGGTGGGTCACGCTTGCGGTCGAGCCCGCCGTCACTGGGCTCGTGCCCTTCATCGGGCTCGCTGCGCTTGGGATCGGCAAGCCCGCGGAGATCGCCTCCCCCTACGCGAATGACGTGATGTTCCTCTTCGCGGGCGGCTCGCTGCTCGCGTTCGCACTTGAGCGGACGGGTGTGTCGGCCTACTTCGCGATGGGGCTGGTCCGACTCGCAGGCACGTCGCCGCTCAGGATCCTTGCCGCCGTCATGCTCGCGAGCGCGCTCATGAGCGCATTCGTCTCGAACCTCGCGACGGCAGCGACCATGCTGCCGCTCTCGATCGCGCTGGGTACGCGCGCGCGACAAGCAGCCGTCACGCCCGAGGCGCGCGCGGCCGCCACGCGCTTCACCGCATCGCTGCTCCTCGGCATCGCCTTCGCCTCCAGCATCGGAGGCGCCCTGACCATCGTGGGCAGCCCGCCGAACCCGATCGCGGTCGAGTGGCTGGAGAAGAACGGCGTCGGCATGGACTTCGTCCGCTGGCTTCGCTTCAGCGTGCCGACGACGGCGGTCTTCCTACCCATCGCCATCGCGGTGCTCGGCCTCTGGTTCTTCCCGGCGCGCGGCATCACCGTCCCGCGCGCGGACGAGCAGCCTCTGCGGGTTTCCCGCGATGGATGGGTCACGCTCGCGGTCTTCCTGAGCGCTGTCGCTGCATGGGTGTTCCTCGACATGCCCAGCGTCAAGGACGGCACGGTCGCGGTCGCCGCGGCCTTGGTGCTGTTCCTGCTCCCGAGCTCCGAGCGCAGCGGACGGGGGATCCTCGATGCCTCGTCGTTCGCGAAGATCCCGTGGCGCGTGCTCGTGCTCTTCGGCGGCGGACTCTGCCTCGCCGACGCCATGCAGCGCACCGGTCTCTCCGCCTCGCTCGGCTCGATCATCCAATCGGCGGGCACGCTCCCGCCGGTCGTCCTGCTCACCGTCCTCGTCGCGCTCCTCGTCTTCTCAAGCGAAGTCGCCTCGAACACCGCACTGGCCGCGATGGCGGTGCCGATCGTGGGTGCGCTCGCGCCCGGGCTGGGCATGAAGCCGGAGGCGCTCGTGATACCCGCCGTCTTCGCTGCGAGCTGGGCCTTCGCGCTGCCCGTGGGCACGCCGCCGAACGCGCTGGTATTCGCCTCGGGTCGCGTCCGCAGCCAGGACATGATGCGCGCGGGCCTCGTGCTCGACTTGATCGCCATCGTGGTCATCGTGACGATGGCGACGATCCTGCTTTGAGCGATGCCAAAACGGCCGCTGGCGGCGCTTCCCTTGAGGGTCGCGCCGCCAGCGCCTTGCCGTACCGCCGCTGGTTCTCGCACGGCCACGTGAGGCGTGCGTCGAGCCAGGGCCTCGCAGGGTGCGGTCGGGGGACGAAACCCGGTGGCGCTTCGCTGCGAGCCATGTGCATCCCGATCGGCTCAGCTTGCACCGGACGACTGGTGCGTGCATGCGATCGAGGATGCCGCCCGCCGCTGGCTCCGAAAAGCCAGGCCGAGGCGGGCCGGAGAATCCACCGTTGGCCCGGGGACGACTGTCAGGCCGTTGGTGAGGTGGTTTCGAGCGCTTTACACAGCGTGAGGCGCAGGTGTCTCGTCGCTCGATGTCCCGGACTCCCGTGAAGGCGTCCGGTTCACTCCGTTGCTTGTCTCGAGGCAGTCGGCGCGTGTCGTCGGCCGGCTGCCTCGGTTGTGTCTCCTTCGTGCACCCAGAACACTCAGTTTCGAGGGTGCTGTGTGCGTTCAAACCGCGCTCGCTCAGCGGCGGCGGCGGGCGGTCAGGCCCGCGAGGCCGAGCAGGGCGATGGCGCCGGGGGTGGGCACGTTGACGCCATGAAGCGTGACCGTGCCAGTCCAGGTGCCCGAGGATCCGGGATAGCTATAGCCATTCCCGATCCAGACATTCAGATCACTGCCGTTCATCTCGATCGGGCTGTTCAACTTGACCGTGCCCGCCGAAACCGTACCGAGTCCATTCGAATTGCCCGTCGGCCAGAAGTACCGCTGGCTGGCGAACAGGGAGCTAAACCCGCCGATCTGGAGCGCGCCGTTCGGCCCCAGTTCGCCCGAGTCGAGGTACACGCACAGGTCGTCTGCGTACGTGTAGGCGATCGACTGATCGAGCGTCACATTGATGGTGGCGCCGGTGAGGACGCCAGTGAGCCCACCCGCGGGGGCGACGAGTGCGAACTCGAACGCGCCGAAGGTCTGGTTCACAAGATTGATCACGACGTCGGCAGAGGCGGTGCCTGAGATCCCGACGGACGCAGTGCATGCCGCGACGAAAATCGACGAATAGCGAGCCTGGAACATGTCTCTTCTCCCCGTCAGGGCTTGGTCGTCCTGTCTCGGGCACCATCCCGAGACGAAGGTCCGCCGAAAGCGAACCCTGACAGCCGAGGACAGTCACAGCGGAGCCAGCTTCTGCGCAAGCAGATACGTAAATGCCTCTAAATAATGCACTTGCGATGTGCGCCTGATAAGAGCGCGTTCAAAATGACAGGACCCCCGATCGCTCGGGGGTCCTGCAAGAACTTCCGTGGGAGAGCTCAGCCGATCAGCGGCGGCGGCGGCCAGCGAGGCCGGCGAGACCGAGGAGGGCGAGAGCGCCCGGAGCCGGGACGGCGACCGCGTCGACGCCGTGGAGGGTCACAGTGCCCGTCCAGGTGCCCGAGGTGCCGGCGGCGCCGTAGCCGTTGCCGACCCACACCGTGCCATCAACGGCCTTATTGCCGGTGAAGCTGAGGGCGGTCGTCAGGTTCACGGTTCCGATCGAGGTGGCGCCGGGGGCGTTCGAAGCGCCGTTCGGCCACGAGTAGCGCTGCGCGGCGCTGAGGTTCGAGAAGCCACCGATCTGGAGGAAGCCCGCGGTCGAGAGCGGCTCGATGTCGACGTAGACGCAGAGGTCGTCGGCGTAGGTGTACGCGACCGACGCGTTGAGCGTCACGTTGATCGAGGCGCCAGTGAGGGTGCCCACGATGTTGAACTGCGTGTAGTCAACGAACTGCGAGAAGTTGAAACCGGTGAAGGTCTGGTTCGTCAGGGTGACGGTGATGTCAGCCGACGCAGCCGAGGCGAGCGCGGCAGCAGCCACGCTGGAAGCGAGAACGAACTTCATGTGAGCTCTCTCCAGGGATACAAAGAGGAATGAGGGGACAGGGACAGTCCGCAGAGCGGACGGGACAGACTTTTGTTGGAAGCGCGGTTGAACGGTCTTGCGACCCGTTCGAACTCACGATTCAGGGAACACTTCACGCGTGCGGCAGTGCCGCGGTCTCAGTCCCTATGTGGTGGACGCCACACAGGCCCTAGTCCAAGACCTCCAACCATGAGAGTGTCGCGGAATGGCGGCGTGTCAAAGAAAGTCGAGCGGATTCTGAAAGGAACGCGCGTGCGGGCTCTTTGGAGAAATCCTCGGTGCCGGCTGGACACTTCGCCGATCTTGTTCGGGGATGCTCGAGCGTAAGTTGATCGTATGAATGGACTTGGATGTGCCGATGCGTTCGCGTCAGGGCGCGGGATTCCGGCGCGATTCGCTTCGTTGGTGCGACGTGCGATCGCGCCCGTCGGCGGTTGTTCTCGGCTCTTGTTTGACCAGCCGACGGCTCGCGGAAACCTGAAAAATGAAATGCGGCTGTCCAGCCTGTTCACTGGACAGCCGCGCTTGGTTTCCCCAACGCTGCTCGCTTAGCGACGCCGGCGGGACACGATGCCCGCGAGTGCGAGGAGTGCGAGCGCCCCGGGCGCTGGGACCTGAGTCACACCGACGAGCGTGACCGTGCCAGTCCACGATCCGTTCGTGCCTGCTGCGCCGTAGCCGTTTCCGAGCCAGATGGCGAGGTTCGGAGTCGACATGTTGACCGGCGTGATGAATGTGATGTCGCCGGTGACGGCGGTGCCGACGGCGTCAGAGCCGCCCGACGGCCAGAAGTAGCGCTGAGCCGCGCCGAGGTCGCTGTACCCGCCGACCTGCACCATTCCCGTCGTCGAGAGTGGGAGCACGTCGATGTAGACGCAGAGGTCGTCTGCGTAGGTGAAGCCGACCGACGAGTTCAGCACTGCATTCACGCTCACCCCCGTGAGCGTTCCTGCGAGCTGGCCCGGTGGGGCGATCTGGACGAACTGGAACCCGTTCGCGGAAAAGTTCGTGAACGAGATGACGACATCGGCCGATGCGGCGGATGCGATGGCGGCGACAGCGAGGCCGCTGAGCAGCGAGCACTTCATGACAGGGACTCCAAGACGGGATGGGATCCCTTGCGGGATCGAAACAGGGACTGGGACGACAACTCTCGCCCTGACTGGGCGCGGACACGCCCAGGCAGACCCGTTTCCCTCGAAGTCTCTGGCGGTAGGTTGTCGTGCGTAAGTCCTTTGTCAACAATACTTTCCATCCAAACCGCACAATCGCACCTCCAGAGTCTGCTTTGCGGACCTGCTACCCTTGCGCGCCATGAAGCCGCAACGCCCAGCTGAACCGAACGATCTTGCCCAGATCGACGTTCTTATCGCGCGGCAGCGGTTCGCAGAGGCTGTCGCGCATTGCGAGCGGTTCATCGCGAAGAACCCGAAGAGCCATGCCGCCTACACGGCGCTGGCGCGTGCGCTGATCCCGACTGGTCGGCTTGCGCGTGCCCGCGAGGCGCTCGACAAGGGACTGCGCTTCGCGCCCGATGATCCCGGGCTCAATCTGCTCAAGGGCATCGTCGAGCATCGCCTCGGCCAAAGCGATGACGCGATCGCGCGCTTGAGCAGGCTGATGTCGCGGCGCCCGTCGAACGAGGCCGACGTCGCCATCGCGCTTGCCGAGGCGCTGCATCGCGCCAACCGCAAGGATGATCTGGACGCGCTGGTCGCCCGCGGAGGCGCGTGGATCGGCGACGAGCGCGCTTCGGTCTTCACCGCGCGCGCGATGCTTCGCACCGATCGTGCGAAGGCGCTGGAATCGCTGATCGCCACCGCGAGAGGCACGCGAAACCCGCTGCTCAAGCGGATCGCCGGCTTCGAGGCCGTGCGCCTGCTCGATGCCGACGCGCGCTACCGCGAGGCGTTCGACCTCGCGACCTATGTGCACGCCGAGACCACGCCGACCTACGACATCGGCGCCGTCGAGGCGGACGTGAACGAGCAACTGCAGCTTCTCGACAAGGGGCGTGCGTGGTTCACCCCGAAGGGGCCGACGTCACCGCAGACGGCCGTCGTGGTGGGCATGCCTCGCAGCGGCACGACCCTGCTCGAGCAGATGCTCGACCGTCACCCGAAGATCAGCGGAATCGGCGAGTACGAGGGCGTGTTCGCGATCCACGAGTCGCTTCTGGGGCTCGGACTCTGGCCGCGAGGGTTACGCGATCTCCAGCAGGCGACCGCTTCGACGCTGGCGACCGAGTATCTCGAAGGCGCCGCAGCGCGCCGGAGGACTGGCGCGGAATGCACCTTCGACAAGACGCTGCATGTCTGGCGCATGATTCCCGCGGTCGCGGCCGTGCTGCCCGGTGCGTCCTTCATCCGCATCACGCGCGATCCGCGCGACACGGCGATCAGCATGTTCCTCTCGAACTTCCACCCGAAGGCGTGGGGCTTCACCGCGAGCCTGTCGACCATTCGCCGCGTGATCGAGCTCGAGCGTCGCATCGCTCCGAAGGCGTTCGAGGTGCTCGGTCTTCGAGCCGTCAGCGTGCGCTACGAAGACCTCGTCGATGCGCCCGAGCGCGAGATCCGTCGCGTGCTCGAGACGATGGGCGTCGAGTTCGATCCCGTCGTGCTCGCGCCGGAAGGCAACACCCGCACCGTGCTCACGCTCAGCTACGAGCAGGTGCGCCGCTCGATCAACCGCTCGAGCATCGGGCGCTGGCGAAACTACGCGTTTGCTTTCGAAGGTCCATCCGCAGGCGCATGGGATGCGCTCGCCTGAGCGATGCGCAGCAGTTCCGAGTGCACGGGCGCAGAGCCTGCGATGGCGCTGCCGCCGCGGATGTCTGGATTGCCGTGAAAGTCGGAGAAGACGCCGCCAGCCTCGGCAAGGATGACCGGAAATGGGCCTGAATCCCAGGGATTCATCACGGGATCGAGCCAGCCATCGGCGCGGCCGGTCGCGACGAGCATCCCGCCGTAGCAGTCGCTCCAGCCGCGCACGCGTCCCGCCGCGCGCGCCATCGCGACCAGCGTCTCGGTGTGCCGCGCCCGCTCGAAGTACTCGAGCCCCGTCGTGCAGACGAGGGCGTCTCCGAGCGAGGCGCACGGACGGACGCGCGCGGGCGTGCGCACGATCGCACCGTCCGCCGCCCGTCGTTCCCACCAGGCACCTCCTCCTTCGGTCGCCCAGACGCGCTCCCCGAGCGCGGGCATCGCGCAGACGCCCGCCACGACGGTACCGCCGTGCTCGATCCCGATAAGGGTTCCGAACAGCGGCACGCCGCTCGCGAAGGTGACCGTGCCGTCGATCGGATCGATCACCCAGCGCCAGCCGCTGGCGCCGCCGAGTTCGCCATGCTCCTCGCCGAGGATGGCATCGTCGGGAAATGCGCTCGTGATCGCCGCCCGCAGCGCGGACTCGATCTCTCGGTCCGCGACCGTCACTGGCGACCGATCGGACTTTCGATCCACCGTGAGCTCGGCCGACTGGAAATACCGCATTGCAATCTCGCCTGCGTGGTCCGCGAGGCGTAGCATCAGGGCTGCGCGGGGATCGTTCGCGGGCGAATGGGGCATACGCCCATCGTACGACCGATCCCCCGGGCGGGTTCTGCGCGGGTCCGCCCTGAAAATCTCGCGAATCAAGCAGTGGAATGGGAAACATCGGCGACCCGTGAGTCGTCCAACCGACATGTCCGTGGTGCACCCAACCCTTCCTCGCTCGTCCTCGCTGCTGCCCGCCGTGCTCGCCGCGCTGGCCCTTTCGGCGACCGTACGCGGCGAGCTCGTCCCCGCGACGAATTCGGACAGCGCCTGGGAGCGAAGCCCGTGGCGCGTTGAACTGGAGCAGCCCGCGCCCGTGCTGGGCCCGGGACTCGGCGCCTCGGCCTGGTGGAGCGACTCTGTCGGCGCGGTGCTCTCGGCGCGCATGCTGGACGCAGCCTCTGAGTCAGGACCGCGTGCGCTCCTGGCCGACGCCTGCGCCGCCTGGCGCATCGCGCGCAGCGAGCTGGGCGCCGTCGACGTGCTTGGTGGCGCGCGGCTCGCCGCGGCCAGCGACGACGTGGGGTCGGCGGGGGGACTCGACCTCGGCGCGTACCGAGGGGAATCCCAGCCGATCGTCGGCATGCGCGCGCGCCATGAACTGACGCCCGGCGTCGTGGCGGCCGCGCGCGCCGATGTGTCGCCGCGCGCCAATGGAACTCCCGCGGGCTGGACCTTGGGCGCAGGCTTGCACGTCGAGCTCGATCGGGCGTGGCGGCTTTCGATCGAGGCGAGCGTTGGCTCGCTCGACCGCACGCTGAGCGATACGCTCGGCACCGTCTCGCCGGGCGATGGTCGCTCGGAAGGGGCGATCTGGATCGGGATCTCGAAATCGTTCTGATCGGGGTCGTTCCGATCGGGGTCGTTCTGATGAGGGCACGACGTTCTTATGATGGCGGACATGTTGTCTCGCCTTCTCGCCATGCTTGCACTTTGCGCCGTGGCGAGCGTGGCGTGGCGCGTGTCGCAGGGCGGGGAGCCGCCCGGACCGCCGCCGCGCTTCAGCACCGACATACTTCCTGTCCTCTCGGAGAATTGCTTCCAGTGCCACGGCGTCGACGCAGCCCAGCGGCGCGGAAACCTTCGGCTGGACCTCCGTGAAAGTGCTGTCGCGCGGGGGGCCATCGTGCCCGGTGTCCCGAGCGCAGGATCGCTGGTCGCGCGCATCCACGCGACCGATCCGGACACGCGGATGCCGCCCGACGAGTCGCATCGCAGCCTGACCGATGCCCAACGGGCGATGATCGTGCGCTGGATCGCAGCGGGCGCTGTCTACGAACCGCACTGGGCGTTCGTGGCGCCCAAGGCAGCGGCCATCGCGGCGGCCGCTGCTGACGAGCACCCGATCGACGCGATCGTCTCCGCTCGCCTCGCGCGCGAAGGGCTCGTGCTCTCGCCCGAGGCCGACCGCGCGATACTGATCCGCCGAGTGACCTTCGACCTGACGGGGCTTCCGCCGGCCCCCGAAGAGGTCGCCGCATTCGTTGGCGATCCGAGCCCAGAAGCCTACGAGCGGGTGGTCGACCGCCTGCTCGCCTCGCCGCACTACGGTGAGAAGCAGGCGCTTCCTTGGCTCGACGCGGCGCGCTACGCCGACTCGAACGGCTTCCAGCAGGATGGCGACACCTTTCAGTGGCTCTGGCGCGACTGGCTGGTCGGCGAGCTCAACCGCGACACGCCGTACGACGCGCTCTCGACGTGGATGCTCGCCGGCGACCTCGTTCCTGACGCGACCGACGAGACCCGCATCGGCACTGCGTTCCTGCGCAACCACCTCCTGAACGGCGAGGGTGGTGCGATTCCCGAGGAGAACCGCTGGGTCTCGATGTTCGACCGCGTCGATGCGACGGCGACGACCTGGCTCGGACTGACCATGTCGTGCGCGCAGTGCCACGACCACAAGTACGACCCGATCACGCAGCGCGACTACTACGCGCTGCTCGACTGCTTCAACCGCGTGCCCGAGTCGGGGATCGTCGACGGATCTCCGAGCCGGATCCGCGTGGCGAATCCGGTCCTCGAGTATCCGAGCGACGCGCTGCGCGCGCGCCGTGCCGAGCTCGAGGCGGCCGTGAAGGCTGGTGCGGAGAATGCGCAGGGACCGCTCGACCAGTTCCTTCGGGACGAGTGGCCGCGCGTGATGGTCATGAGCGACGCGCAGCCGCGCGAGACGCACGTCCTCTCGCGCGGTGCCCACACGAATCCCGCCGCAAAGGTGTCGTTCGCGACGCCGGAGTTCCTGCCGCCGATGGACGAGGCGTCGCCGCGCGATCGCCTCGGGCTCGCGCAATGGCTCTTTTCGCCTGAGAATCCGCTGGTCGCGCGGGTTGCCGTGAATCGCGCGTGGCAGGTCTTCTTCGGCGACGGGCTCGTGCGCACGCCCGAGGACTTCGGCGTGCAGGGCGATCGTCCCGTCCATCAGGAGCTTCTCGACACGCTCGCGGTCCGCCTGCGCGAATCCGGCTGGCGGATGAAGCCGCTGCACAGGCTGATCGCGACCAGCCGCGTCTATCGTCAGACGAGCCTCGCGAGCGACGCGCTCCGCGCGCGCGATCCTGACAACCGCCTGCTGGCGCGTGCGCCGCGCTTCCGCATGGGTTCGATGGTGCTGCGCGATGCGGCGCTCGCGGCGGGTGGGCTGCTCGACGCGCGCGTGGGCGGCGCGCCCGTCTACCCGTACCAGCCCGCGAAGGTGTGGGAATCGCTCGCGATCACGATGGAGCGCAACTTCGACTACCCCGCGTCGCGCGGCGCCGACCTCTACCGCCGCAGCCTCTACACCTTCTGGCGGCGCACGATCGCGCCCGCCAACATGTTCGATGTCTCGCAGCGGCAGTCGTGCCGCGTGCGCGTGCCGATCACGAACTCGCCGCTCCATGCGCTGACGATGCTGAACGATCCGACCTTCGTCGAGGCTGCCCGCACGCTCGCGCAGCGCACGATGAAGACCGAATCGGATCGCGCCGCGCAGCGTGCGCGGGCCTTCGAGCGAGTGGTCGGCCGCGCGCCGAACGCGCGCGAGGAGGCGATCCTGGGTGCGATGTTCGAGCGGCAGCTGGCTGAGTTCTCCGCCGATCGCGCGGGGGCCGAGCGATTCCTCTCGATCGGCGAATCGCCGCGCGACGCGTCGATCGACCCCGCCGAGCACGCTGCGCTCGCCGCGACCTGCCTTGCCATCCTCAACCTCGACGAGGCGGTGACCCGTGAGTGACGCACGCGAATCGCTCACGCGGCGCCACTTCCTGCGCACCTCGCTGCATGGGATCGGCGGGGTCGCCCTGGCGTCGATGTTCGCGCGCGAGTCCTTCGCGCTCGGCGCAGGCTCGCCGCCGCTCGTCCTGCCGCATTTCCCGGCGCGGGCGAAGCGGATCATCTGCTTGTGGCAGGGCGGCGGTCCGTCGCACGTCGACCTCCTCGACCCGAAGCCCGAGCTCGCGCGCTTCCAGGGGAAGGACATCCCCGAAAGCGTGCGCGGCGCGACGCGGCTCTCGACCATGTCGTCGAGCTACGCGCGGTGGCCCGCGCTTCCCGCGATCCGCCCGTTCCGCAAGTGCGGTGCGAGCGGCACCGAGATCAGCGAGCTGCTGCCGCACATCGGCGGCATCGCCGACGAACTCTGCGTGGTTCGCTCGATGCACACAGAGGCTGTGAATCACTCGCCGGGCGTGACCTTCTTCATGACTGGCTCGCAGCAGCCCGGGCGTCCCGCGATGGGCGCGTGGCTTGCCTACGGACTCGGCAACGAGTGCGACGACCTGCCGAGCTTCGTGGTCATGACTTCGTCCGACCGCGAGAAATCCTGCGGGCAGCTCTTCTACGAGCACTACTGGTCGAACGGCTTCCTGCCCGGACGTCATCAGGGCGTGCGCTTCCGCAGCGAGGGCGACCCCGTGCCCTATCTCGGCAACCCCGACGGCGTGTCGCGTGACGGGCGCCGCGCGCTGCTCGACGATCTTGCCGCGCTCAACCGCGAGCGCGAGGCGGTCGCGGGCGCCGACACGCCCGCCATCGAGACCCGCATCGCGCAGTACGAGATGGCGTTCCGCATGCAGGCGAGCGTGCCTGATCTCCTTGATTTCTCGAACGAGCCGAAGAGCGTGCTCGAGATGTACGGCCCCGACGCGCTCGTGAAGGGTTCGTTCGCGAACAACTGCCTGATCGCGCGCAGGCTCTCCGAGCGCGGCGTGCGCTTCGTGCAGCTCATGCACTCGGGCTGGGACCAGCACAGCAACCTCTTCCATCACCTCGAGAAGCAGTGCCGCGATACCGACCAGCCGAGCGCTGCGCTGGTGCGCGACCTGAAGCAGCGCGGGCTTCTCGACGAGACGCTCGTCATCTGGGGCGGAGAGTTCGGGCGCACGCCGTTCGGACAGGGGCCGAGCGACGCACCGAACGGACGCGACCACTTCGGGCGCGCCTACTCGATGTGGATGGCAGGCGGCGGCGTGCGCGGCGGTCATGTGCACGGCGCGACCGATGACTTCGGCTGGAACATCGCCCGCGATCCCGTGCACGTCCACGACATGCAGGCGACGATCCTGCGGCTCTGCGGCATCGACCACGAGCGCATGACCTTCCGCCACCAGGGGCGGCAGTTCCGCCTGACCGACGTGCACGGCTCGGTGGTCTCCGACCTGATCGGCTGACTCGCTACGCTGCCGCGCCATGCGCAGCGCCCTCCGCCAGTCGCTCCTCTGCCTCGCGTGGATCCTGCTCTCGATGTGCGCGGGGCTCGCTGCGCTCTTCTGGCCGGTCGACGCGTGGTACGCCGAGCTCGCGAAACCGTCGTGGAATCCGCCCAACTGGCTGTTCGGCCCCGTCTGGACGACGCTCTACATCCTGATCGGCGTGAGCGCGTGGCGCGTCGCGCGCACGGGCGGATTCATGGTCGACCGCTCGAGCTTCACGCTGCTCGTGATGCAGTGGGTCTTCAACTTCGCCTGGAGCGGCTTCTTCTTCGGGCTGCATTCGCCCGGACTCGCGCTCATCGAGATCAGCGCGCTGCTCGCCATGATCGTCGTCCTGATCGTGCGCTTCCACCGCCACGACGCGATCGCAGCGTACATGCTGGTTCCGTACTTCCTCTGGGTGTCGTTCGCGACGGCGCTGAACTTCGAGCTGTGGCGGCTCAACCGATGACGGTCACGCGCGCGTAGGCTCGTGCTCGCTGGCCTTCGGTCCGCTGAAGCCGAGCCGCGTGGCGTGGAAGCAGAGCCCGAGCAGGGGAATGCTCAGGATCACGAAGAACGCGTGCGGCCAGTTGATGCGCTCGATCCATCCGTACTGCAGGCGCTCGCGCAGTCCGGCGGTGAAGTCGTTGGACCGGTTGCCTGCAGACTCCTCGCGGGCGATCACAGGAAGCAGCGTCGCGGCGAGATCGGGCGGCGGCGCGTCGACGGAGTTCGCGCCGTACGTCCACACATAGGTGTTCTGCTTGAGGATGCCGAAGACGCGCTCCTCGGAGTGGCGCCCCATGTAGACGGCGACCTCGCCCTGCGCGAGTTCGGAACCGGCGGTCGGGTCCTCGAGCAGGCGTGCATCCCAACGGCCGCTTCCCGCTTCAGGGATCCACCGTAGCGCAGCCACGCGCCAATGGGGGAACGCCGTGGTGCGATCGGACGCGTTCATCGCGAAGATGAGCACGAGAAGGATGCCGCTCCAGATCGCGCGACGCTGCCAGCGCCTGCGAATGCGGCGCATCGTGAGAATGGCGTTGGTCTGCTCGTCGGTCATGCTCGGCTCGGAACGGACTCGACCGGCTATCGGTCGAGAACGGAGCCTGGATGAGCCGAGCCCTGAAAGTCGCTCGCAATGGCGGTTTCGCCTATCGGGGGGTCGCCGCAGCCTCGAGCCCGTACTTGGCGCGCATGGGGGCGAGCGCCCCGTCCGACTGCATGCGGGCGAGCTGTTCGGAGAGGAGCGCGGCGACGCTGGCGTCGCCCTTGCGGAAGGCGAAGGCGATGGGGATGGCCTCGAGCAGGAGGGCTGAGAACGCGGGGTCACGCTTGGCGCGGGCCTCGAGGACCGCGAAATCCCCGAGCAGCGCGTCGAGCTCGCCGCGCTCGATCCGCCCCGTCGCCATGCCGATCGGTCCGTCGGCTGGACCGATCGAGGCGCCTTCCGCGCGCTCGAGAGCCCACGCCTCCTCGGGCGAGCCGTCGGCGACGGCGATCTTCTTGCCGGCGAGATCGGCGAGCGTCGTGATGGGCGCGTCCTTCTTCATCAGCGCGCCGATCCCGCTCGTGCGGAGATAGGGCGCCGTGAGCGCGAAACGCTCGCTGCGCGCCGCCGTGACGAGGAAGCCGTTGGCGATGACATCGACCTCGCCCGACTCGAGCGCCTTCTCCTCCTCGCCCGGGCGGACCGTCTTCTCCTCGATCGCCCAGCCGAGCTTCTTGGCCAGTTCCTGGATGAGGTCGTGGTCGAGCCCCTTGTTCGGGTCGCGTCGCGTCGACGGCTTCCAGTAGGGCGCGTTCGCCGCGGGGCGACCGACGCGCAGGGTGCGCGTGCCTGCGGCGAGCTCGGCGGGAGCCAGCGGAGAGAGGTTGAAGCGCGGGCTCATCTCGGCCGCGAAGGTGCGCACGGCGCCCGCGACGAGCGTCGCCACCTTCGCCATCAGCGCGGGATCGGCCTTGTCGGCGTGGTCGGTGACCTTGTGATAGTCCTCGTGGTCCTCGCAGCTGAAGAGGACGGCGGGCACTCCGGCGCCGAGGAACGCACCCTGGTCGCTGCGCATGAGCCAGTCGGGATGGGTGTCGACCTTCATCTCGATCGGCACTTTCGGCGCGAGGCGCACGAGGAGATCGGTGAGCGGCTTGCCCTTCGGGCCGCCATCGAGGCGGATCGCGCCGTCGGGTTGGCGCGAGATCATGTCCATGTTGAACATGCCGCGGATGCGCGGCACGGGCAGCGTCTCTTCCTCGACGAAGGCGCGGCTGCCGACGAGGCCGGCTTCCTCGCCGGTGAAGCCGACGAGGACCACGCCGACATTGAGCTTGTCCGCGCGCAGCGCTTCGGCGACGGCGATGACGCCGCAGACGCCGCTCGCATTGTCGTCGGCGCCGTTGAAGATGCGGTCCTCGCCCTCGCGCGCGCTCGAGCGCGGCGGCAAGTGGTCGTAGTGGGCGGTGACGAGGATGAACTCGCCGCTGGGCTTCGGACCTGCGGGCGGGATCCAGGCGACGACGTTCGGGCTCGCCGCGGGCATGCGCGCAACGGGGACGAGCATCGACTCGCGCCCCTCGAGCGGCTTCGCGCCCGCTTCAGCGAGCTTTCGCGCGAGCCATTCGGCTGCGCGCTTTCCTTCCTCGGAGCGGAAGGACCGGCCGTTGAACTCATCGGAGGCGAAGTCGACGAGGTTGGCGCGCATCCGCGCAGGATCGATCGCGGGGAAGACGCCCGCGGGATCATCGGCGACGGCGCGGCCGGCGCATGGCAGCGCGCAGAGAAGCGGGAGGAGGATCGCGAGAAACCTGCGGGAAAGACCCATGCAGGAAGGGTAGCGTCACTTCGTGCCGGTGGCGGGCGCGAGCAGTTCGTTCACGAGGGCGTCGGCGGCGTAGACCTTTCGCAGCGCCTCGATGAGCCCGCGCGCGTCGACCGATGTCGCGCGATTGCGCGTCATGTCATAGACGACGTCGCCAAGAAGGCTGTCGAGGTTGCCGTCGAAGATCAGTCCGACGACCTCGCCCTTGGCGTTGACGACGGGAGAGCCCGAGTTGCCGCCGATGATGTCGTTGGTCGAGACGAAGTTGAACGGGGTGTCTGCGGAGAGCCGTGGACGGGCGTCGATCCACGACTTCGGAAGGGTGAAGTCGCGCTCGCCTGCGCGGGACTCGGCGCGCTCGAAGGTGCCGCCGATGGTCGTGAAGGCGGGAACGGTCTCGCCCGTCGGGGTGGTCCAGCCCTGCACGGTGCCGTAGCTCATGCGCAGGGTGAAGGTGGCGTCGGGGTACATGGTGTCGCCGAAGGCCGCGAAGCGCGCCGCTGCGATCTTCGCGTAGCCCTCGCGCTGCCGCATGTCGACGCCGTCCTCCCACGCCTTGCGGGCGCTGCGCGCCGCTGCGTCGAGGATGGCGACGAACTCGATCATCGGATCCTTCGGATCGGGGTTCTTGCGGGCCGAGACGTCGGCGAGCTTGGTCTGGCGCACAAGTTGCGCTGCGCGCGCCCGCGGGCTCTTGCCAGCGAGGAGCTGCTTGACGAGAAGGTCCTCGCCGCCGAACTCCTCGACCAGGCTCGAGAGCCACCACGCGAGCTTCTCGACCTCGAGGTCGGGATGGATCGGCGCGGGCGAGTAGAGGCGCGACTCGAGCGATGCCCGCTGCGCGTCGCTGAACTCGAGCAGGCGGTCGGCGCTCGGCTTCTGGTCCTCGGTCTGCATGCGGTGGAGCGTGCGCGCGATCCGCGCAAGGTCGCCCGCGCGGAAGCGGCCCTCGAGCGCGTAGTAATCGCGGCCGATCCGCCGTGCGAGCTCGAGCGATGCGGCGACCATGCGGCGGCCTTCCTCGAATTCCTTGGCTTCGGGCTTGCCGGCAAGCTTCGCGAGAAGCTCCCGCTCTTCGGCGCGCTTGGCGGCGAGGATGGCGGGATCCTGCAATCCGTCGAGCAGGCCCTGCGTCGACTTCCGCGCGTTCTGCACGCCGAACAGATCCTCGCGCGCGATCCGCGCGTTCTCCGCGCTGCGACCCATGAAGTTCTGGTACTTCACCTCGCTGCGCCACAGACGGTGCAGGCTCGCGGGCTCCTCGACATCGCGAAGGTAGGTGACGTGATCGGCGGTGTACAGGCGGTTCGTCGAGCCCGGGTGACCCCATGTGAAGACGAGCTCGCCTTCCTTGGCGCCGTTCGCGTTCCATGCGAGACGGTGCGTCGGCTCGAGCGGCTTGCCGTTCTCGTAGATGCGGAAGAAGCAGCAGTCGAGGTCGAAGCGCGGGAACTCGAAGTTGTCGGTGTCGCCGCCGAAGAAGGCGATCGCTGTCTCGGGCGCGAACACAAGGCGCACGTCGCGATAGGTGCGGTAGCGGTAGAGGTGGTAGCGACCGCCTTGGTACAGCGTGACGACCTGGCTGGTGAGCCCCGTGCGCTTCTCGCTTTCGTCCTGGATCTCGTTCACGGCCTTGCGGCGGGCGGCGCTGGCTGCTGCGACGTCTGGCGCGTCCTTGGAGGCGGAGAGGACGCGCTCGGTCACGTCCTCGATCTCCCACAGGATGTCGATGGCGAGGTCGGGGCAGGGCAGCTCCTCGTCGAGGCTCTTGGCGTGGAACCCCGTGGTCAGGAGGTCGCGGGAGTCGGTCGAGAGCTTGGCTAGCATGTCGCTGCCGACATGGTGGTTGGTCATCACCAGCCCGCGCGCGCTGACGAGCGATCCCGAGCCCCCGGTCGAGAGGCGGACCGCCGACTTCTGCATGTGCTCGAGCCATTCGGGCGAGGCGGTGAACCCGTACTTCGCCTTGAGGGCGTCGGCGGGGATGGCGTTCGGGAGCCACATGCCCTCCTCGGCGGGGGCGACATGGGCGAGAAGCAGGGCGGCGAGCGTGGAAACGGCGAACAAAACGGGACGCATCCCCGAAGGGTATGGTCCCGCGGTCGATTTTGCTCGACCCGTGCGGCGAACGCGCCGATGGAGAGGTTCTATCTCGGGCGCGGGCCCCGAGATGGATGCCGAGACAGGATCGGCAGGCACAGGTCCCAAGAGACGGCTCCAACGATGTGCGGCATCATCGGCTACTCAGGTCGATTCGACCACGACGCGCTGCGGAACGGCATCCGCGCGATCTGTCACCGTGGACCCGACGACGCGGGCGATTTCCACGCGGCCGAGGCGTGCGTCGGACTTGGCCACGCGCGCCTCTCGATCATCGATCTCTCGCCGCTCGGGCACCAGCCCATGGTGTCGCCCGACGGTCAGGTGCAGCTCGTCTTCAATGGCGAGATCTACAACTACCGCGAGCTCCGCAAGGAACTCGAGGCGAAGGGGCATGCGTTCAAGGGGCACTCGGATACCGAGGTGATCCTGCACCTCTACCTCGAGGAAGGCGAGCGCATGCTCGCCCGCCTGAACGGCATCTTCACCGTTGCATTCTTCGACGCGCGCAGCGGCACGACGCTGGTCGCGCGAGACGCCCTCGGCGTGAAGCCCCTCTACTACACCCAGTCCGCGCGCGGCGTGGCCTATTGCAGCGAGATCAAGGGGCTGCTGAAGCTTGCGCCCGAGGCGCGCGAGCTCGACCCCGTGTCGCTGCATCGCTACCTGACCTTCCTCTGGTGCCCGGGTGAGGGCACGCCGCTGAAGGCCGTGCGGAAGCTGCTGCCCGGCGAGGCGATGGTGCTGCGGAACGGCGCCATCGAGCGGCGCTGGACCTGGTACACGCTGCCTGCCTTCCGAGGCGTTCGCGCCGATCTCAGCGAGCAGGCCGCGGTCGCGGGCACGGCCGAGCACGTGCGACGCGCCGTCGAGCGGCAGATGGTCGCCGATGTGCCCGTGGGTGCGTTCCTCTCCGGCGGGCTTGATTCGAGCGCGGTCGTCGCGTTCGCCCGCGAGACCGCCGCCGATCTCCAGTGCTTCACCATCCGCCAGGTCGGTGGCGCCGAGGAGGGCGCGACCGACGATCTCCCCTACGCAGAGCGTGTCGCCAAGCACCTCGGCGTGAAGCTCCACACCGTCGAGATCCAGGCCAGCCGCATGGCGAGCGACATCGAGCGGATGATCTGGCAGCTCGACGAGCCGCTGGCCGATCCCGCACCGCTGAACGTGCTCTACATCTGCGAGCTCGCGCGGCAGAACGGCATGAAGGTGCTGCTCTCGGGCGCGGGTGGCGACGATCTCTTCACCGGATACCGGCGGCACCGCGCGCTCGAGCTCCAGCGCTATTGGGACTGGATGCCGCGCGGCGTCCGCGGGCTCATCGAATCGACGACGGCTCGGCTCGACCAGCGCCGCGCGTGGTCGCGGCGACTCGCGAAGCTTGCGAATGGCGCAGGGCTCGACGGCGACGAACGCATCGCCAACTATTTCCGCTGGTCGCGCGAGAGCGACCTCTTCGCGCTCTACAGCGCAGAGACCCGCCGCGCGATCGGCGCGCACACAGCGCTCGAGCCGATGCTCGACTTCATGCGCCCGCTGCCGGCGGCGACGCATCCACTCGAGCGCATGCTCGCGCTCGAGCAGCGCTTCTTCCTCTCCGACCACAACCTGCCCTACACCGACAAGATGTCGATGGCGGTCGGCGTCGAGGTGCGTGTGCCGCTGCTCGACCTCGAGCTCGTCGAGTTCGCCGCGCGCATCCCGCCGGGCGTGAAGCAGAGGGGCAAGGTCGGCAAGTGGGTCTTCAAGAAGGCGATGGAGCCGTACCTGCCGCACGATGTGATCTACCGTCCGAAGTCGGGCTTCGGCGCGCCGCTCAGAAAATGGATGCGTGATGAACTGCGTCCGCTGGTGGGCGACCTTCTCGGTCCCGATAGCCTGCGGAGACGCGGTCTTTTTGACGCCGATGCCGTGCGTCGGTTGGTAGAAGCCAATCAATCGGGCACATTGGACGCGTCGTATACGCTGCTTTCGCTGCTCTCGATTGAAATATGGTGTCGTCGCTTCGTTGATTGACCGAAGGCCTTCGCTGTCCAGGGTTGCATGAGCGATTCAAAGACCGATGTCCGTGACTTCTGGAACCGCGCGTCGTGCGGCGAGGAGCAGCTCCTCCCGAGCGTCGAGCGCGAGGGCTACGACGCCCAGCGCGCGGAGCGCTATCGCCTGGAGCCGTACATCCCCGACTTCGCCGGCTTCGCCCGAAGCAAGGGGCTGCGCACGCTCGAGATCGGCGTCGGGCTCGGCGCGGACCACCAGTCGTTCGTCGAGGGCGGCGCCGACATGCACGGCGTTGACCTCACGCCGCGGGCGATCGAGCACACGCAGCGCAGGCTTGCGCTCTTCGGACTCCAGTCGAAGCTCGCCGTCGGTGACGCGGAGAACCTGCCCTTTGCCGAGGAATCCTTCGATCTCGTCTACTCGTGGGGCGTGCTCCACCACAGCCCCGACACGCCGAGGGCGTTCAAGGAAGTGCTCCGCGTCCTCCGCAAGGGCGGCACGGCGCGCATCATGATCTACTCGAAGTGGAGCCTGATCGGGCTGATGCTCTGGCTGCGCTATGGGCTCGCCCGCGGGCGACCGTTCACGAGCCTGCGCGAGATCTACGACAAGTACCTCGAAAGCCCAGGGACAAAGGCGTACACCATCGCCGAGGCGCGCGAACTCTGCGCTGGCTTCAGCGAGGTTCGCATCCGCACGGTGCTTACGCACGGCGATCTGCTGGCGTCAGGCGCAGGTCAGCGCCACCAGGGCGCGCTTCTCTCGCTCGCCCGGAAGGTCTGGCCGCGTTGGTTCTTCAAGACCTTCACGCCGACGAGCGGGCTCTACATGCTGATCGAGTGCCGGAAGTAGGCCGTTCCCAGGCTGCGTCCGGCATCACGTCCGAGAAACGCCGCGTGCCGCGTGTGCAGCAGGTCAAAATCCTGCGGTATTTCCGACTGACCGCGGCGGTTTGCCCGCGACCACCCCTCTTCGACCGCCGATAGTACCCGTCCCCGACTCGGTTTACGTCGCGTCGGCGATTCGAGGTCCCTCCCGTGAAACAGATCCTGCAGTCCCTCAAGAATGGCTCGACCGAGGTCGCCGAGGTCCCGTGCCCTGCCGTCAAGCGCGGACATCTGCTCGTGCGCTCGACGCGCACGCTGGTGTCGGTCGGCACCGAGCGCATGCTCGTCGAGTTCGGCAAGGCGGGGTGGATCGAGAAGGCGCGCCAGCAGCCCGACAAGGTGCGCATGGTGCTCGACAAGATCAAGACCGATGGCCTCATGCCCACGATCGAGGCCGTGTTCAACAAGCTCGATCAGCCGCTGCCGCTTGGCTACTGCAACGTCGGGCGCGTGATGGAGGTCGGGAGCGGGCTCGTCGGCTACGCGCCCGGCGACCGCATGGTGTCGAACGGCAAGCACGCCGAAGCCGTGTGCGTGCCCATCAACCTCACCGCGCGCGTGCCCGACAACGTCACCGACGACGAGGCTGCGTTCACCGTGCTCGGCGCCATCGCGCTGCAGGGAATCCGCCTCGTCCAGCCCACGCTCGGCGAGACCGTGGTCGTCACCGGCCTCGGACTCATCGGGCTCGTGACCGTGCAGCTCCTGCGCGCCCACGGCTGCCGCGTGCTCGGCCTTGATTTCGACCCCGAGAAGCTCGCGCTCGCGAGGAAGTTCGGCGCCGACGTGGTCAACCTCGGCGCGGGCGAGGATCCCGTGAAGGCTGCCCAGGCGTACTCGCGCGGGCGCGGCGTCGACGCCGTCATCATCACCGCCAGCACCAAGTCGAACGAGCCGATGCACCAGGCGGCGCTCATGTGCCGCAAGCGCGGGCGCATCGTCCTCGTCGGCGTGACCGGCCTCGAGCTCTCCCGCGCCGACTTCTTCGAGAAGGAGATCACGTTCCAGGTCTCGTGCTCGTACGGCCCCGGCCGCTACGACGCGAACTACGAGGAGCGCGGAAACGATTATCCCGTCGGCTTCGTCCGCTGGACCGAGCAGCGCAACTTCGAGGCCGTGCTCGACATGATGTCGGACGGGCGCCTCGACGTGAAGCCGCTCATCTCCCATCGCTTCGCGATCACCGATGCGGAAGCTGCGTACGAGCTCGTCGGCGGCGGCGCACCGAGCCTTGGCATCCTGCTCGAGTATCCGAACGCCGACCAGAAGCCGGATGGCGATGTCCGCCGCACCACGGTCGAGCTCGCGCGCCCCGCGACCGGCGCGCCGCCCGCGCGCGGCAACGCGTCGATCGGCTTCATCGGCTCGGGCAACTACGCGACCGCCGTGCTGATCCCCGCCTTCAAGGACGCGGGCGCTCGCCTGCGCACCGTCGCCTCGAGCGGCGGCGTGAGCGGCGTGCACGCGGGCCGCAAGTTCGGCTTCGAGACGACGACGACCGACACCAATGGCGTGTTCGCCGACCGCGATGTGAACGCGATCATCATCTCGACGCGCCATGACTCGCACGGGTCGATGGTCTGCCAGGCGCTGCGCGCGGGCAAGCACGTGTTCGTCGAGAAGCCGATCGCGCTGAAGACCGAGGAACTGCGTGAGATCGAGGCTGCACGCGCGTCCTGCGGCGACAAGCCGCCGGTCGTGATGGTCGGCTTCAACCGCCGGTTCGCGCCGCAGGTGGCGAAGCTCAAGTCGCTGCTCGCCGGCGCCAAGGGCCCGAAGTCGTTCATCATGACGGTGAACGCGGGCGCGATCCCTGGCGAGCATTGGACGCAGGACCGCGACGTCGGCGGCGGCCGCATCGTGGGCGAGGGCTGCCACTTCATCGACCTCCTGCGCTTCCTCGCGGGCGAGAAGATCACCACGGTCCGCGCCCATGCGATGGAGGCATCCGCAGGCGACACCGTCTCGATCGACCTCGGCTTCGCCGACGGCTCGATCGGCACCGTCCACTACTTCGCCAACGGCTCGAAGGCGTTCCCGAAGGAGCGCCTCGAGGTGTTCGCGCTCGGGCGCGTGATCCAGCTCGACAACTTCCGCAAGATGACCGGCTTCGGCTGGCCAGGCTTCTCGAAGATGAACCTCTGGCGGCAGGACAAGGGGCAGAAGGCCTGCGCGGCTGCATTCGTGAATGCCGTCGCCACCGGCGGCGCCTCGCCGATCCCGTTCGAGGAGCTCATCGAGGTCGCGGAGGCCACCATCGCCGCGGCGGATCTCGCCCGCACCAGCCAGTGAAGTGACATCATGAACACGATCCTCGTCGACATCATCGCGGGCGCCCGGCCGAACTTCATGAAGATCGCGCCGATCATCCACGCCATCCAGAAGCGCGAGAAGCAGGGTGGTGCGCTCCGCTTCCGCCTCGTCCACACCGGACAGCACTACGACGAGAAGATGTCGGGCGACTTCTTCCGCCAGCTCGGGATCCCCGCGCCGGACGTGAACCTCGAGGTCGGCTCCGGCTCGCACGCCGAGCAGACGAGCGCGATCATGACGCGCTACGAGAAGCTCCTCATGGAGAAGAAGCCGGCGCTCTGCCTCGTCGTCGGCGACGTCACCAGCACGATGGCCTGCGCGATCGCAGCGCAGAAGCTGTGGGTCAAGGTCGCGCACGTCGAGGCGGGCATCCGCTCGGGCGACTGGACGATGCCCGAGGAGATCAACCGCATGGTGACCGACGCGATCACCAACTTCTTCTTCACGACCAGCGCGCACGCGAACCGCAACCTGCGCGGCGCGGGCGTCGGCGACGACCGCATCTTCTTCGTCGGCAACACGATGATCGACACGCTGCTCGCGAACATGGAGCGCCTGTCGAAGCCTGCGTTCTTCGATGAGCTCGGGCTGAAGCCAAGGTCCTACTTCGTGATGACGATGCACCGCCCGGCGAACGTCGATTCGGGCAGCACGTTCACCAAGCTCCTCGACGCGATCATCACCGGCACCCGCGGCGAGCCCGTGGTGTTCCCCGTGCATCCGCGCACCGCCAAGACGATGCGCGAGTTCAGCGCGATCCCCGCGAGCCTGAAGCTCGTCGATCCGCAGCCCTATCTCGAGTTCAACTACCTCGTGAAGCACGCGAAGGCGGTCATCACCGACTCCGGCGGCATCACCGAGGAGACCACGGTGATGGGCGTGCCGTGCCTCACCATGCGAGACAACACCGAGCGACCAGAAACGGTCGAGGTCGGCACGAACGAACTGATCGGAACGAATCCCGCGGCGCTGAAGCCCGCGCTCGACCGCCTCTTCGAGGGGAAGTGGAAGAAGGGCGCCGTGCCCGAGCTGTGGGACGGCCGCACCAGCGAGCGCATCGTGGCCCACCTCGAGAAGGTCCTCGCCGCAGGCTGATGAACCCGCTCGCGAAGGCGCTCCGCTTCTGGCACACCGTCAGGCACCTGAAGCCTGTCCAGGTGTACGGTCGCGCACGCTTCCGCCTGTCGAACCCGCTGCCCGACCTGCGCCCGGCGCCCGAGCGGCGCACGCTCGCGGGCGGCTGGTCGATGCCCGCGCACCGCGAGCCGAGCATGAAGTCGCCGACCTTGCTCTTCTTCCTCGATGAAGAGCGCGATCTCGCCGTGCACGGCTGGGACGACCCCGCGCTCGCCAAGCTCTGGCGGTACCACCAGCACTACTTCGATGACCTCACCGCGTTCGGCGCAGCATCGCGCACAGCGTGGCACCGTGCGCTGATCAGCCGCTGGATCCACGAGTGCCCGCCTGGCGTCGGCACCGCGTGGGAGCCGTATCCGACGTCGCTGCGGGTCGTGAACTGGATCAAGTGGCTCTGCGCGGGCAACGCGCCCGTCGATGGCATGCTCGAGAGCATGGCTGTCCAGGTGCGCCACCTGTCGAAGCGCCTGGAGTGGCACCTGCTCGGCAACCATCTCTTCGTCAACGCAAAGGCGCTGGTGATCGCAGGCTCGTTCTTCGAGGGCGCCGAGGCCGATGCATGGCGCGCGCTCGGCTGGCGCATCCTTCGTGCAGAGATCTTCGAGCAGATCCTGCAGGACGGCATGCAGTTCGAGCGCTCGCCGATGTACCACGCGCTGGCGACCGAGGACATGCTTGACCTGCTCAACGCGTTCAATGCGTGGCCAGGAACCGTGCTCGAGCGCGACCGCGAGCATGTGGTCGAGACCATCGCGCTCATGCGCCGCTCGCTCGCGGTCGTCTGCCATCCCGATGGCGGCGTCGCCCACTTCAACGACTCCGTGTCGGGCGTCGCGCCCACCAGCACCGAGCTCGAGGGCTACGCCGGGCGGCTCGGCCTGCCGCCGACGGCGGAGCTCATCAACGGCGTCATGCAGCTTCCCGATGCGGGATACGTGCGCGTCCAGCGCGGCGACGCGGTGGCCATCCTCGACATCGGCGAGGTCGGTCCCGACTACCTGCCTGGCCACGCGCACGCCGACACGCTTTCGTTCGAGCTTTCGCTCGGTGGAAAGCGCGTGCTCGTCAACAGCGGCATCAGCCAGTACGGACTCGGCCCCGAGCGCATCCGCCAGCGTGGCACGCCGGCGCACAACACCGTGGCCGTGCGCGGGCTCGACTCCTCGGAGGTGTGGGGCGGATTCCGCGTCGCGCGCCGCGCCAAGATCGTCTCGCGACGCGTCGTGAGCCAGACCGATGGCGCCTTCATCGAGGCGGCGCATGACGGATACCTCCGTCTCGCGGGCGGCGGGCTCCATCGCCGGCGCTGGACATTCCGCAACGATGTGCTCGAGGTCGAGGACGAGGCCCAGCCGTGGGCCGAATCCGCGAGCCACTGGCACTTCGCGCCCGGCTTCGAGCTCTCGCTCAGCGCCGACGGGCGCACCCTGCGCGCATCCGACGGTGCGCGCACGATCAGCCTCACCGCCGATGGTGCAGACTGGCAGGTTTCTCGGTCGACATACTTCCCGCGGTTCGGGGTCTCTCTCCCGAATCAAAAGGCCGTGGCGCGCTTCACGGGTCCCGCGCCGCACTTCCGCATCGAGTGGTCCACGTGCACATCCTCTTCCTGACCGACAACTTCCCGCCCGAGGTGAACGCGCCTGCGAGCCGCACCTTCGAGCACTGCCGCGAGTGGGTCAAGGCAGGCCACCGCGTGACCGTCGTCACGTGCGCGCCGAACTTCCCCAAGGGCAAGGTCTTCGACGGCTACCGCAACAAGCTGTGGCAGACGGAGACGATGGAGGGCATCCGCGTCATCCGCGTGTGGAGCTACATCACCGCGAACGAGGGCTTCCTGCGCCGGATCCTCGACTACCAGAGCTACATGCTCAGCGCGATCATCGCGAGCATCTTCGTCCGCAAGGTCGACCTCATCATCGGCACCAGCCCGCAGTTCTTCACCGCGTGCGCCGCGTACGTGGTGAGCCGCTACAAGTTCCGCCCGTACATCTTCGAGCTGCGCGACCTCTGGCCCGAGTCGATCAAGGCCGTCGGCGCGATGAAGAACGAGCGCGCGATCCGCTTCCTCGAGTGGGTCGAGATGTTCCTGTACCGGAAGAGCGCGAAGGTCGTCTCGGTCACGCGCTCGTTCAAGGACATCCTCATGCGCCGCGGCATCGACGGCGGCAAGATCGAGGTCATCACCAACGGCGTCGACATCTCGCAGTTCAAGCCGCGCCCGAAGGACCCCGAGCTCACCGCGAAGCTCGGCATGCAGGGCAAGTTCGTCGCCGGCTACATCGGCACGCACGGGCTCGCGCACGGGCTCGAGACGCTGCTCGCCGCCGCGGAGCGGCTGCGCGGACAGGACATCGTCTTCCTCTTCCTCGGCGACGGCGCCCGCAAGGACGCGCTGAAGCAGATGGCCGCCGAGAAGAAGCTCGACAACGTCGTGTTCGTCGACAGCGTCTCGAAGGCGGACGTCGCCCGCTACTGGTCGCTTCTCGACGTGAGCGTGATCCACCTGAAGAAGACCGACCTCTTCACCACCGTCATCCCCTCGAAGCTGTTCGAGTCGATGGGCATGGGCCTGCCCGTGCTGCACGGCGTCGAGGGCGAGAGCGCCGACATCGTGCGCGAGGAAGGCGCGGGCATCCCCTTCGAGCCGGAGAACGTCGACCAGCTGTGCGACGCGCTCGTGCGCCTGAAGTCGAACCCCGCCGAGCTCGATGAGTTCCGCGCCCGCTGCCTGAAGGGCGCGCAGAACTTCGACCGCACCAACCTTGCGCTCCGGATGATGAAGATCCTCGAGGACACCGTCGCCAAGCGATGAACGCTCGGCGAAGCGCGCCGCTCAGACGGGCAGCCCGCGCTCCTTGCGGGCGAGCTCGCGCATCTTCACGACGATCATGTACTCGTACATCGCCTGCAGCTTGCAGTAGGTGTAGCCCGCGCGCCCGTCGAGGAAGCCGAGCTTCAGCACGTACATCCACAGGAACTTGACCAGCGGGCGCAGCGGCATGCGGAAGCTAAGCTCCTTGAGCGCGCGGCGCCGCTCGAAGCGGTCGCGGGAGAAGAGCGCGCCGAGCCCGACGGGCTTCTCGCGCAGCTTCATGCCCTCCATCGCCTCGAACAGGCTGTACTTGTTGTGCTTGTCGAACCACTCGGTGATGCCCTTCGAGAAGTTGTAGTGCTCGAAGTAGTGGCGCAGGTAGCCGTGCGGGCCGTCGATCACGGGCACGGGATTCACGAGGCGCTCGAAGCGGATGTTGCCCGGCTTGAAGAAGCGCATGATCATCCCGGGCGGCATGGCATGGCGGATCCACTTGCCGAGGAAGAAGTTCTTCCGGCCGCAGTAGTAGGCGACCTCCTTGCGGGCGCCATCGCGGGCAATCGCCAGGATCTCCTCGCGCAGCTCGGGCGTCATCCGCTCGTCGGCGTCGAGGTAGAAGACCCACGGGTGCTTGAACGGGATATTGTCCATCGCCCAGTTCTGGTGGGCGGCCCAGTTGTCGAACGGGCGCTCGACCACGCGGGCGCCCTTGGCGAGGGCGATGTCCTTGGTCCTGTCCTTGCTCAGGCTGTCGAAGACGACGATGTCGTCGAAGCCGGCGAGGGCGTCGAGGCACGCGCCGATGTTCGTCTCTTCGTTGAGGGTGAGGATGAGGATCGAGACCGGCATCGGAGGGCGATCCTACATCGGCGCGGCAGGGGGGCGAGGCAAGCCAAAAAGCAGGATGCCCCCGTTGGCGGGGGCATCCTGGGCTATGACAAGGGAATCTGAAGAGCAGGGCGAGCCCGGATCAGTTCGACAGGCCGATGAGCGACACGTTGTCGATCTCACCTCGCTCGTTGTTCGCGTTCGCGTTGGTACGGAAGCGGAACTTGAAGGCGGCGTTGTTGGCGGCGCCTGCGGGCAGGTTGAAGGTGACCGAGGTGTAGGCGGTCGTGTTCACCGTGCCGAGGCTCGTCCAGACGGAGCCGTTCCACCACTCGATGAACATGAACTCGCCCGCGTCGTAGCCCGAGGTGCGGCGGGCGACGGACAGGGAGATCGAGTTGAACCCGACGGTGGAGCGCGACTTCTCCATCCATGTGGTGCCGCTCATGCGGGCGCCCCAGGCGCCGGTCAGGCGGGCGCCCGTGTTGGCGACCGCGCTCGTGTTCTGCACGACCCAGCCGCCTGCGGTCAGGTTGCCCGACTCGAATCCATCGCTGAAGAGCGTGACGGGCCCGGGAGGCGTGGTGGGTACGGCCGAGACCTGCGCGGAGTTCGCGGAGAGGTTGAGCGAGGTGTCCTGTGCGCGGATCACGTAGTAGTAGGTGGTACCGCCGGTGAGGCCCGAGTTCACGAAGCTCGTGCCCGTGACCGCGGTGGTGGTGACCTCGGTGTAGCCCGAGCCGTTCGTGGTCGAGCGGTACACGCGGTAGCCGCCAAGGTCCGCCTCGGTGTTCGCAGCCCAGTTGAGGGTGACCGAGCCCTGGCCCGCGGTGGCGACGACGCCCGACGGCGCAGCCGGCGGGGTGGTGTCGGTCGTGCCCGGCGGGGTGGCGCTGATCGCCGCGAAGGCGTCGATGCGACCGTAGCCGTAGAGGTCATCGAGACCAGCGGTGCCGAGGTCGCGGCAGCTGCCGCGGATGATCGACTCGACCTGCGCGGGCGTCAGCGACGGATTACGCGACCAGATGAGGCCGCAGAGACCCGCGGTGATCGGGCAGGAGAAGCTGGTGCCGCTCACCGCTGCGTATGACGTATCGCCTGCGTTCGACGTCGTGAAGACGCTGACGCCGGGGGCGACGAAGTCGACGAGCGAGCCGCGGTTCGAGAAGGTGGCGAGGACGTCGTTCTGATCCGACGCGCCGACGACGAGGACATCGTCGTCACGGTTGCCGGCCATGGTGACGGCCGAGTTGCCCGCGGCCCACACGAGCATCGAGCCCTTCGAGCGGACGTACGTGCCGGTCGTATTGACCGTCGCCGAGTCGACGCCGCTGTAGCTGACGCTGGCGACCTTGTCGCCGCGATCGACGGCGACGCGCGCTGCGGTCGTCAGGTTCGAGAGCGAGGCGCTACCGGTCGAGAGATCGGTCACGCGCATGGCGCGGTGGCTGAGGTTCCAGCCGATGCCCGAGATGCCGATGCCGTTGTTGCCGTTTCCGGCGGCGCAGCCGGTGCAGTTGGTGCCGTGCCCGTTCACGTCGGCGATCAGGCCGCCGGCGCTTTCCCAGCGGGCGGCGGTGACGTTGTAGCCTTCCTGGCGGTTCGCGCGCAGGTCGGTGTGGCTCGTGCGGACGCCGGTGTCGCAGATGGCGACGACGACGCTCGGGTTGCCCGTCTGGAGATCCCAGGCCGCGCATGAGTTCATGCGCGCGGCGGCGTGATGCCACTGCGAGGCGAAGTTCGCATCGTTCGGGCAGCCGACGGGGTAGACCGTCCAATCGGGCTCGACGTACTGGAAGTTGCCGGTGGCGAGGAGCCGCGCGGCCACGGTGTTCTCCGTCTCGCCCTTCGGGACCGAGATGAGGAACTCGTCGGTCTCGGGGATGTAGCGGAGGACCTCGAAGGTCGTGATCGCGTTGATCGCTTCATCGATCGCGGCGTTCATCTGGAGCGGCGTCATGCCGAGTCGGTCGGCATCACGCGCCTGAAGCGGGCGCGCGGTCAGCACGCCGCGGAACTCGCGGACGCCCGCGATCTCGGTGAAGAGCTCGACGGGCGCGTCGAGACCTGGGGTCTTGTTCTCCGAGACGATCTGGGCAGGGGCAGAGAAGGCGACCGAGAGGGCCGCCACGATTGAGCCGAACGCGAGAGTGGTCAGACGCATGCAAACTCCTGGTTTGAGAGCCATGGCCCCGCAGATGAGCCGCCCGTCGGGCGGCTGATACGCCAAGGTAGTGGGGGAGAGGATTATTTAGTCTGCGAAGTCATCTTTTCGGACGGGATGGCGGAGATTCGTTGTCTCCTGCATGCGCCGCAATTGCAAGAACTTCGGGTTATCTGGCTTGCAAGTCGGGGTTCTTACCCCACGCTAACGAGGTCAGAAATCGACTCAGAGGTGACGGCTCGCCGCCGCGGCATTCGCGCGCGGTGCGAACTCCCACTCGAGCCAGCCGTCGCCTCCGTCCTCATTTGCCTGGCCCGTCCCCACGGAACCTAGGCAGAAAGCGATTGTGCGATGGCAGAGCAGCGAAAGTCGTCTTCGTCTGGCGCCGCCTTTGATCCAACGGTGTCGCGCCGCTCGTTCGTGAAGGCGTCCGCGCTGTCGACGGGCGCGTTCTTCATCAACAGCAAGTTCAATCACCTGCTCCTCGGCGACTACCCCGACAGTCCGCCGACGACGCCGTGGGTGCAGCCGCTCGGCTTCGCGCCGTGGATGCAGCCGAACCCGATGCCTGGCTTCTACGGCACGCCGCACGATCCGCAGGCGTTCCAGCGCTACGGCGACTTCGTGCCGCAGAAGTTCTACGAAGTCACCGCGCAGGAGATCCTCGCGCGTCCGCATCCGCAGCTCGGGCTCAGCCGCCTCTCGACCTACGGAGGCAGCGCGCCTGGGCCGACCTTCATCACCCGCTGCTACGAGCCGATCATGGTGCGGTTCAAGAACGAGCTCCCGCACGAGATGCAGGGCTTCGGCAGCCCCGAGATCATCACGCATCTTCACAACGGCAACCAGGGCCCCGAGTCCGATGGCTTCCCCGGCGAGCTGTACGGTCCAGGGCACTACAAGGACCATCACTATCCGAACTATCCCTCGAACGGCAATCCGCTCGAGTGCAAGGGCACGCTCTGGTACCACGACCACGCCCTCGACTTCACGGCGCAGAACACCTACCGCGGTCTCGCCGGCTTCTACATCTGCTACGACGAGCTCGACAGCGGCGACGAGAACGACCCGAATCCGAACGCGCTGCGGCTTCCGAGCGGCATCCCGAACGGCTCGAACTCCGAGAATTGCTTCGACATTCCGCTTGCATTTGCGGATCGCCGCTTCGACCAGAACGGCGTGCTGACGTTCGATCCGATGGACTTCGACGGCTACGTCGGCGACAAGTACCTCGTGAACGGCCGCGTGCAGCCGTACTTCAACGTGAAGCGCCGCAAGTACCGCTTCCGCATCCTCGATGCGGGGCCGGCGCGCTACTACGAGTTCATGTTCTCGAACGGCATGGAGTTCAAGCTCATCGGCACCGACGGCAACCTGCTCTCGGCGCCGATCGTGGTCGATCGCCTCGAGAGCGGCCCTGGCGAGCGCTGGGACATCGTCGTCGACTTCTCGCAGCTGCCCGAGTCGACGACCGAGGTCTACATCGTCAACCGCATCGAGCACTCGAATGGGCGCGGGCCGAAGAGCGGGCGCCTGCCGCTCAACCAGTCGCCGCGGATGCTCAAGTTCAACATCCTGCCCGGCGCCGTGCCCGATCCGAGCCGCGTGCCCGACACGCTGCGTCCCGTCTCGGAGATCCCGCTCGCGGGCGCGATTCCCGTCGACTTCAAGTGGACGCGCAACAACGGCATGTGGTCGGTGAACGGGCGCCTGTATGACGAGCATCGCATCGATGCGCGCTTCCGCCAGAACCAGGTGTACCTGATGAAGTTCTGGACTCCGGGCGGCTGGGCGCATCCGATTCACTTCCACATCGAGGAAGGGCGCCTGATCCGCTACAACGGCCAGAACATCAACGGCGGCGTCTATGGCGGCCGCAAGGATGTGTTTGCGCTGTTTGGCGGCGACGAGATGATCGTCGCGGTCCGCTTCCGCGACTGGATCGGGCGCTACGTGATGCACTGCCACAACGGCGTGCACGAGGATCACGCCATGATGGTGAACTTCGAGATCACGCAGAGCTGACGTCGAGACGGAGTCTCTGGAGACTTCGCGCGACTGCAGTCGCGTCACGTGCACCTGCGCCACCGCGCTCGCGAGCCCGTCTTCGGAGCCGCGATCTGCATGATTGCGCGTGATTCGCGGGTGTTTTGGCGTCGGCGCGCGCAGCCACATCGAAGCATGGCGCACATCTCCTATGCAGGACGAGCCACCCGTCCTGCTATGCCTTTACCCCAACGCTCTCGAACGACCGCCCCTCAACGAGCGGCTTCGAAGGAATGCCCAGATGGACGACGCAGCGCAGTGCAACCCCGCATGCGGGGATTTTTCCCAGCCGACCCGGCCGAACGATCCGGGTCGGCGTGACTTCATGCGCGCCTCTGCGCTCGCCTCTGGCGCGTTCTTCATCAACTCGCGCCTGCCTCGTGCACTGCGTGGCGACGGAACCATCCCGAGCCCGCCTACGACTCCGTTCGTCGAGCCGCTCTCGTTCCCGCGCTATGCGATCCCGCTTCCGAACTTCAGCCCGCTCGACCCCGCGCCCGATCCCGCGCTCTTCCAGCGTTACACGGAGTTCGCGCCGGCCTATCAGTACGAGATCGCCGTGCGCGAGGTGCTCGGGCGACCCCACCCGCAACTTGGGTTGAGCCGCTTCAGCACCTATGCAGGCAGCGCGCCAGGCCCGACCTTCATGGCGCGGTACGGTCAGCCGATCATGGTTCGCTTCGCCAACCATCTGCCGAACGAGATCCAGGGGTTCGGGTCGCCCGAGATCATCACTCACCTGCACAACGGCAACCAGGCCTCGGAGTCGGATGGGTTTCCCGCCGAGCGTTACGGTCCCGGGTACTTCAAGGATCACCACTATCCCAATCATCCTGCCGGCGGCGACTACACCGAGGCGAAGGGCACGCTTTGGTACCACGACCACTGCATGGACTTCACGGCGCAGAACACCTATCGGGGACTCGCGGGCTTCTATCTGCTGTTCGATTCCCTCGACAGCGGGGACGAGCGCGATGCCAACCCAGATGCGTTCCGGCTTCCGAGCGGCGTTCCCGATGGCGGGCGCGTCAAGAACCGCTACGACATTCCGCTGCTCCTGACCGACCGCAAGTACGACCAGGATGGCGTGCTCGAGATGGACCCGATGGACATGGACGGGTACATCGGCGACAAGTTCCTGGTCAACGGCAAGGTCCAGCCCTATTTCGACGTCGAGCGGCGCAAGTACCGCTTCCGAGTGCTCGCAGGAGGTCCGTCGCGCTTCTGGGATCTGTGGCTCTCGAACGGAATGGAGTTCCAGATCGTCGGCACCGACGGCAACCTGCTGCCTGCTCCGATCACGGCGCAGCGCTTCCGGCTCGGGCAAGGCGAACGCATGGACATCGTGGTCGACTTCAGCCAGTTGCCCGAGTCGACCGAGGCGATCTATCTCGTGAATCGCGCCGAGCAGCGCGACGGGCGCGGTCCGGAGCGCGATTTGCTTCCGCTCTCGCAGGCGCCGCGCCTGCTGAAGCTGAACATCCGCCCGGGCGCCGTTCCCGATCCGAGCCGCGTGCCCACGGCGATGCGCCCGCTCAATCCCGTATCGACGCTTGGCGCCGTGCGCAGGGAGTGGAAGTTCGATCGCCGCAATGGCCTCTGGACGGTCAACAGCCAGCTGTTCGACGAGGAGACCCCGCGGGTCACCGTGGTGCAGGGGCGCCCTGAGATCTGGCACTTCGACACCAACGGCGGCTGGGCGCATCCGATCCACTTCCATCTCGAGGAGGGCCGGATCCTGTCCTACAACGGGAACGGCGTCGCAGGCACGGTCCTCGGCGGAAGGAAGGACGTGTTCACGCTCTATGACGGCGACGAGATGGATGTCTTCGTGCGCTTCCGCGATTGGACGGGGCGCTACGTCATGCACTGCCACAACACCGTGCACGAGGACCACGCCATGATGATCCGCTTCGACATCGTGCGCCCGACCTGACGCGGTACGCTGCGCGGATGCTCCGTCGGCTGTCCGCATTGCTGGTGATGTCCGCATGTGCGATCCCTGCGCACCCCGCGTGCGCGCAGGACGCTGCATCGCCTGCGGCGGCGACGCCCGCCACGGAAGCACGGGCGGCGCTGCAGGTCCGCCGCGTCTGGCGCTTCGATGAACCGGCGGGCGCCGTCGAGATCGACAACGACTTCAGTGGCGCGCGGGTGAACGCATGCGAGCGCGTGGGCGAGCGCGACTACAAGATCGTGATCACCCCGGAGAACGAGCCGATCAATCCGAGCCCGTGGTACGCGTTCCGAGTGCGCGCGGAGGCGGAGCAGGAGGTCACGATCCGCCTCGTGATCGCCGCCTCGAAGGCGCGGCCGTGGCCGTACGCAAGCGCGGATGGGCGCGTGTTCACGCGCATGTCGGCTCGGCAGTACACGGGCGGCGAGGGTGCGAGGGAGTGCGTGATCACCCTGACGGCCAAGCCGCAGCCGGCATGGATCGCGTCGAACCATCTCATCGGCGTCGCGGAGATCGGCGCATGGACGGACGCCGCGGCCGCGCGGCTTGGGGTCGAGGTACGTGAGATCGGCAGGTCGGCGGCAGGGCGGGCGATCCGCGCCTTCGAGTTCGGCGGGAAGGACGCCCGCGCGGGAATCGTGGTGATCGGACGCCAGCATCCGCCCGAGGTTTCGGGCACGGTTGGCTTCATGCGCTTCATCGAGGCGCTGTCGGCGGACACCGAGACCGCTCGCGAGTTCCGCGCGACGCACCGCGTGCTCTGCGTGCCGCTGGTGAATCCGGACGGCGTGCACGAGGGACAGTGGCGGAGCACGCTCGGCGCAGTCGATGCGAACCGCGACTGGGGGCCGTTCACGCAGGCCGAGACGCGGTCCGTGCGCGACGCGATCCGCGCCTTCGACGCGCGTGACGGCATGACGCTGCGGCTTCTTCTTGATTTCCACGCGACGGCGAAGGACATCCTGTACGTCCCGCCCGAGGGAACGCCGCTTGATCCGCCGGACTTCGCCCAGCGTTGGCTGTCGCGCATCACGGCGCGGTTTCCCGACTACGCGCTCGACTCGAGCGCGACCAACAACGTGAACGAGTGGACCTTCAAGCGCTGGGCGTTCGAGACGTTCGGCGCCCCTGGCATCACCTACGAGCTCGGCAGCGCAACGCCGCACGAGTCGATCGCGCGCACGGTGACGGGTGCGGCCGATGAGGCGATGAAGCTGCTTCTTTCGCGCGTGCGCGAGCCCGCTGCGGCGCCGTAAGCGCGGCAGCTCACCCTGTCCATGCATTCAGGAGCACGGCGATGTCGTCGCTTGCCGTGGTTCCGTCGCCCGTTAGGTCGCCGCGCGGCTCATCCCACGCGTTCAGCAGGAAGGCGAGGTCGGCTGGGCCGACCGCGCCGTCACAGTTGAGGTCTGCGGGCACGCAGGGCGGCGTGGCGTAGACGGTGAAGCTCGAGCCGACGCCGGCGATGAGCATGCTGCCGTCGTCCGCGATCACGGGTCCGCCTTGGTTCAGGTTGGGAACGCTGATGCTCCAACGCGGATTCAGGCTTGGGCTGAACGAGGTCACGGTGCCGGGGAATCCGCCGTTTCCGTAGAAGATGCGCCCGACGCGGTCGACGGCGATGTGCGACTGGTTGATCGAGGCGGTGACGGCGGACGCTGTCTGGTGCCGCAGGATGCCCGTGAGTTGATCGCGCACCTCGAGCTTGCCCGTGAAGCCGACCATGACGACGCCGCCGTCTGGTGTGATCGCGTGCTGGCTGCCTGCGCCCGCGAGTGCGGCGGCGGTCCAGAGGAGCTCGAAGTTCGTGCCGGTGTCGCGGTAGGCGTAGAGGAAGTCGACGGCTTGGTTCGACTGCGTGCGCGGGTAGAAGACGAGTCGGCCTGCGCCGGTCGGGTCTGGTGCGCAGAACGGCGTGTTCTGCGACAGGAATCCGGGCATGAGCTGGCTTTGGTACAGGCGCGCGCCGGTTTCGATGTCGAGGCGCGAGAGCACTTGTCCGCTCGGGCCGACTTCATCGAGGTAGATCGAGTCGCCGCTGCGCGCGGGTCCGCAGTCGCCGCTCACGCTGCAGCTTCGGGCCGTGGTCCAGACGGTCGCGCCGGTCTCGGCGTCGATGCGCTTCACCCAGAGGTGCCACGCGAAGATCGGGTCGCCGTCGTCGGCGAAGACGACGCCGTCGTAGGCGCCGGTCGCGACCTCGTCGGTCGACGTCCACAGGATCTTGCCGCTCGCGGCGTCGAGGCAATAGACGGGCGCCGAGATGCTGCCGCCGTTGCCGCCGCGGCCGACGAAGACGCGGCCGTTGCGCGCGCCGTAGACGACGGTGGACCAGTCGCCGGTCGCGAAGGGGCAATAGAAGGTCCAGAGCACGGCGCCGGTCTCGAGGCTCATGGCGACGACGGGCGAGTCGAATGGAGCGCCGGAGATCGGCGCGCTGGCGGTGACCTGACGGACGTTGAAGACGCGCGAGCCGTCGACGATCGGCGTCCACGCGATCAGGCTGTTCGGCGCTCCGCTCCAGCGGACGACGGGAGAGATGGGACCGTTGATGTGGGGGACGAGCCCGTTGCGGCAGTCGTTGCCGCCGAGGTTCGACCAATCGGCATGGGCGGACGCTGCGAGGGAAACTGCAAGCAGGAGCATGCGGCACATGCGCGCACGATGACACTCCGAGCGCCTGGATTCAAGCGGGTGGATGGGGATTTCGTAGACTCATGCCATGCACGCGGATCGTCCGACCATCGATCGCCCCGGCGTCCTCCTCGGATGCGCCGCGGCCTGCCTCTCGCTGCTGGGCTCCATCGCAGGAGCGGCCCCGCCCGCCGCCCTGGACGTCGGCACGTTCAACATCCGCTATGCCAACGACGCCGACGGTCCCAACGCATGGAGGCACCGACGCGAGCTCGTCGTGTCGATCCTGAAGGACGGCGACTTCTGGGGCTTGCAGGAGGCGCTTCCGTCGCAGGTCGAAGAGATCGCGCGCGCACTTCCTGAATGGAAGGTGGTCGCCCGCTCCCGCGACAAGGACGCCCGCACCGGCGAGGCGTGCCCGATCCTCTATCGCGCGGACCGTTGGACCGTCGATCCCGCCGCGTCGGGCACCTTCTGGCTCAGCGAGTCGCCCGCCGAGCCTGGCTCGAGGTCCTGGGACGCCGCGCTCCCGCGCATCTGCACGTTTGCGCGCTTCACGCCCGTCGCGGGCGGCCCCGGGCTCACCATCTTCAACGCTCACTTCGATCACAAGGGCGCGCAGGCGCGGCTTGAGTCCGCCAAGCTGCTGGCGAAGCGCATCGCAGCGCGCGCGCATGCCGACGAGCCGTGCATCGTGCTCGGCGACTTCAACTGCGGTGCGGCGAGCGATCCGCTGAAGCACCTTCTCGGCGACCGCACCCTCGGTCTGCAGGACGCGTGGCGCGTGGTCCATCCCGACGCGGCGGAGCAACCGACGTTCAACGGCTGGGGCGAGCGATGCGAGGGCGAGCGGATCGACTGGATCCTCGCGTCCTCGACCCTCACCGTCGAACACGCCGCCATCGACGCCTCCAAGCGCGACGGACGCTGGCCGAGCGATCACGCCATCGTCCAGGCGCGCGCGCGCCGCCGTCCGTGACAGCCGCAGAAAACGACCGCGGGCCCGCTCGAAGG
>JBEGLX010000006.1:0-69438 GCA_041183345.1 Planctomycetota bacterium | reverse complement strand
GGCGATCGCTGTCTCGATGGGCAACGTGCTCGAGCGCACGGCGCTCAGCCCGAACATCCGCGACCGGCTCGACTTCTCCTGCGCCGTGCTCGACGCAACCGGCACCCTCGTCCAGAACGCACCGCACCTGCCCGTCCATCTCGGTGCGCTTGGCATCTGCACCCGCGCGGTCAAGGACGCCCTGTGGCTCGCGGACGGCGACATCGCGGTCACCAACCACCCCGCCTTCGGCGGCTCGCACCTGCCCGATGTGACGACGGTCGCGCCGGTCTTCCTCGACGGCGCGCGCGTCGCATTCGTCGCGGTGCGCGCGCACCACGCCGAGATCGGCGGCACGCGCCCCGGCTCATTTCCTCCCGACGCGAGGTCGCTCGCGGAGGAAGGCGTCGTGCTACCGCCCTTTCTCGCCGTGCGGGCGGGCGAGTTCGACGTCGCAGGCTGCCGGGCGCGCTTCGCGGGTGGACCGCATCCGTCGCGCAATCCCGACGAGAACCTCGCGGACCTCCAGGCACAGATCGCGGCGACCCGCTACGGCGTGGCGCAGGTCGCGGCGCTGGCGCGCGAGATGCGGCCGAACTTCGGTGGGCGCTGCGAAGGCGAACTGCTGCGCGCGCAGTGCGCGGTGGTCGCGGCGATGGACACGTTCTTCTCCCGCGACCCGGATCGCCTCGATCGGGGGGCGCGCGGCGAAGTCCTGCTCGATGACGGCTCGCGCATCGTCGCCGAGGTCAAGCCTCCTCACCTCGCGCAGCGCCCTTCAGCCGCAGATCCCGAGGCGAGCTGGAAGATTCGCGTCGAGATCTCGAGCGATACGAACCCGCACCCTCACAACTTCAACGCCCCGCTCGCGGTGACGCGCGCTGCGGTGCTCTATGTCCTGCGCCTCCTTATCAACGCGCCCGTGCCGATGAACGAGGGCATGCTGCGCGCGATCGACCTCCGGATCCCGACCTCCATGCTCAATCCCGTCTTCACGGCGGATCCCAAGAGATGCGTTCCCGTGGTCGCCGGAAATGTCGAGACCAGCCAGTCGGTCGTCGCAGCGCTCATCGCGTGCTTCGGATTCGCCGCCGAGAGCCAGAGCACGATGAACAACGTCCTCTTCGGCAACGATCGATTCACCATCTACGAGACGCTTGGCGGCGGCGCGGGAGGCGGCATGAGCGGATCCGGCGCGAGTGCCGTGCATGTCCACATGTCGAACACGCGCCTGACCGATATCGACGTGCTCGAGCGACGGGCGCCCGTGGTCATCCGGCGCTTTGAGGTGCGCGCCGGCTCAGGATCCGCGGGAATCCACGCGGGCGGCGACGGAATGCTGCGCGAGTATGAGTTCCGCGAGCCAGTGTCGCTCTCCTTCTTCGGATCGCGCCGCACGCAGGCGCCCTACGACCATTCGCCGCATGGCGTGCAGCACGGAGGCCCACGTTCCGCGAGGCCCGGCACGCAGTGGATCACGATCGGCGGAAGGACCATCGAGAGACCGCAATCCGTGCTCTCGCTTGAGTTCGCGCCCGGCGACCGCTTCGGCGTCGCAACGCCCGGCGGCGGCTCGTACAGCCCCTGAAGGCGGTCACGAACGCTGCGGAACGCGCGCGGGCAGGTTGATCCGCTCGATCGAGCGCGCGCGACCGGAGGCGACATCGACCTCGATCAGCGCACCCTGCACGGCTTCGCCGCCCGAGCCCATGTCGAAGGGCACGTGCACACCCGTGGTGAAGTGCTTCAGCACCGCCTGGGTGTTCCGCCCGATCACGCTGTCGTGCGGACCCGTCATGCCGACGTCGGTCTGGAACGCGGTGCCTCCGCGCAGGATGCGCTCGTCCGCGGTCGGAACATGCGTGTGGGTCCCGAGCACCGCCGAGACGCGTCCGTCGAGGTGGTAGGCAAGCGCAGCCTTCTCGCTCGTGACCTCCATGTGCGCCTCGACGAGCACGATCGGATGGCGCTCAGGCAGCGCCGCAAGCATCGCATCGACGCACTCGAACGGGTCGTTCGCCTGCACCGAGCCGATGTGGATGCGACCAAGCACGGTGATCACGTAGAGGTCGCGCGGGCAGCGCGCGTCGGCGGGGATCCGCAGCAGTCGCTTGCCCGGCGTGCGCGAGGAAAGGTTCGCGGGCCGCGACACGGCCTTGCTTGGATCGTCGAGCAGCGGGATGATCTTGGCGTCGCGGAAGGCGTGATCGCCGAGCGTGCAGCCATCGATCCCCATGCGGCGAAACTGCTCGTAGAGCTCGGGCGTCAGGCCTGAACCATTGCGCGCGTTTTCGGCATTCGCGACGATGCGATCGGGACGGAACCGCTCGCGCAGCACGGGGAGCTGCTGGTCGAGCGCCATGCGGCCAGGCGCGCCGTTGATGTCGCCGAGGAAGGCGATGCGGACGGTGTCCCGAGTCTGCTCCATCGGCGCACAGTAACGGCGGGACGCATGCCTCGTTCTGTCGGAATTTTGCAGCATCCTTGTTGCAGGCTTTGGAACTTGCTACACTCTGTGTGCACAATCACTTCGAGAAGTTGCGAAGAGTTGCGCGGTCGGTGCGTCACAGCACTGACTTTCCGCGGGTTTTCCCGCTTTCTGCGCCGTCGCGCCTGACCACAGGAAGAAATGGTCTGGATGCCGACGGGGGCCGCGAGGAAGCGATCGACGCCCTCGGGACGAGTTCCGACCAACCAAAGTCCATTCCTGAGCATCCCTCAGGTAGACCGGCTGGGTTCGACGGTCGAATCGAAAGACCGAATCTGCGAGCAGGCAGTCCTTGCTGTTCACGCACGTTGCTGTGGTTCCATCGGAGTTCTTCGCCAAACGCGAGGAGCCTGCAACGCGTGCGAACGAGCAAAGCGCCTCGGCGGATTCGGGACGTCGATCGAGACCGTGGTTCGTGAGGGGACCTCAAGAGATCTCTCATTCTCGGCGCTTTCACTCAACACGCAACGACGACAGGTCGATTGCCTGCCTGACGCGTCAGGGCTTGCTCCGCATGTGCGGTCGCCCGACTCGTCCGAACCATCCATGAAGGAACGCGAGCGGCCAAGCGCCGCCCTCTCGTAGTCATCGCGTTGCCGTTCGTTTCGCGTCGGGCAGGATGCCCGGCAGGCTGAGTGCCTTTTCGCTTCGCTGCGCGCAGGCACGCACAGAGCTCAGTGGGTTCGCCATGTTGACTCCAGTCATGTTCACGCAAGGAATGCAGGTCCGCCACCGACAGCGTCCCGAATGGGGCGCAGGCAATGTCACGCGCGTCGAGACGCTCACGCGCGCCGGCAACCGCGACCAGCGCCTTTGGATCAAGTTCGGCGCAGCGGGTCTGAAGACCCTGCTCGCCAGCGCAGCCGACCTCGAGGTCGTTGAAGGCAGCGGCGCCGCCGAACACACCTTTGCTGCCCGCGAGATCGCCTCCGAAGGCGGCTGGCTCGGCCAGATCGCCAAGAAGCGCCCCGAGCAGGCGATGTCGGAGCTACCCCCTGATGCCACCGATCCATTCCTGACGCCCGAACGACGGCTGAAGAACCTTCTCGGGCTCTTCCGTTTCGACGGCGCCACCAAGCTCATCGATTGGGCTGTCGCGCAGAGCGGTCTCGACGATCCCCTGTCGCGGTTCAACCGCACCGAGCTCGAGGCGTTCTACAAGGAGTGGAGCCGGGAGCGCGACACGCAGCTCTTCCGGCTGGTCAACGAGTTCCGCCGCAAGCGCCAGCCCATCGACGCCCTGCTCGTCGACGCGCCCAAGCCTGCGCTGAACATGTTGCAGAAGCTCGACAAGATGCACTGAACACCTGTCGCGCGCGCGCATCAGACCGCACAACCGAACAATCCGCGATTCCACCGGCGCGGGCGAGACCAAGAATCTCGCCCGCGCCTGTCTTTTTGCTTTCCGAAATCGATCCAAGCCCTGAGCTGGCACGGGGGTTGCAATGTGTCTCTCAGAGCCGTGCTGTATGGCTGACTGCACAAATGAAGATGAGGAGAGAGTCGTGGACGAAACCAGCTTCCAGGACAAGATGAATCAGATCCTCGAGAGGATCCGCGAGTTGCCTTCGGCGCATGCCCCCAGCGCCAGCGAGGCTGCTGACAGCGCCGAGGCGCGCCGCGCCCGCGTGCAATCCTCCGTGAACGAACTTCAGGACGCCTTGGACTATCTGCGTCTGAGCGTCAAGTATCTCGTCTTCGATCTCGAGGCAACGCGTCGCGAGAATGCATATCTCCGCCGCATGATCGAACATTCCAACCGCGAGAGGAACCAGAAGCCGGAGGAGCCACGGGACGACGAGCGCCCCGACTTCGGATCGAACGGTTGGGAGTAAGACTGGTCCCACCGCTGGCGCGCCATACCGCCGGCGGAAGCTGTGAAGGACGAATCCGCGGAGGACGAACCGCGCGACTCGTCGGGCCGATCCAGGGAGCAGCCGATCCAATGGGGGACGGCTGCTCTCATTTTTGGGGTATGCGGCTTCGCCGCATCCGTCTCATGGGAGAGGAGTGAGTAGAGAGGAGACGACTATTCGCGGGCAAGGTCGTTGAGCTCGATGACCGTCGCTTCGTCGCGGGCGAGCTGGACGACCGATTCGAGCGCGCCTGGGGCTGCGTCGAGCGGCGCGCCGTTGACGGTGATCTCAAGCAGGCGTCCCGTGCCTGAGCGGGTGGGGACGCGGATCACGAGCTCGCGGTTTGCGGGCAGCGCCTCGATCACGAACCGCCGGCGCCAGCGCGCACCGCCTTCGGCGATCGCGGACGACTCGGTGACGATCGCGTCCTCGTGCTGGTAGCGCACGGCGACCGCGCCGCCCCACCGCGCCTCGAACCGCACTTCAGGGAGCGCTTCCCCCGCCTCACGACCTTCGCGGACCTCGAAGATGGCGCGTTCGTAGCCTGGCCAGAGCCGCTCGAACGCCGCGCGCGGCGAGGCGCAGCCCGCGAGCGCACACGCAAGAAGGATCGATGCAGCCGAACGCATGCGGGAAGGTTACAGTTGCCGCACTATGGCGTCCGAACAGCATCCCGCGCTCGAGATCGCGCGGCTCCACTTCCGCTACGGCGACCGCGGCTTCGAGCTGCAGCTGCCGGCGCTCGCGCTCGGCCGCGGCGAGGAAATGCTCCTCGTCGGCCGCTCGGGCTGCGGCAAGAGCACCCTGCTCCAGCTCATCGCCGGCCTCGTCGACCCGACCTCGGGCACGGTCAAGGTCGCCGGCGAGGACATCCACCGCCTCAAGGGCGCCGCGCGCGATCGCTTCCGAGGCCGTTCGGTGGGCATGGTGTTCCAGACCTTCAACCTCCTGCACGGCTTCTCCGCCATCGAGAATGTCATGGTCGCGATGCTGATGAGCGACATGCCGAAGGCCGATTGGCAGCCGCGCGCAGAGGCGCTGCTGCGCTCGCTCGGGATCGAGCGGCTCGATGCGCCCGCCGAGGAACTCTCGGTCGGCCAGCAGCAGCGCGTGGCGGTCGCCCGCGCGCTCGCCTGTCGACCTGCGCTCGTCCTTGCCGATGAGCCGACCGCCTCGCTTGATCCCGAGAACTCCGTGAATGCGGTGCGCGTCCTCCGCGACGCCTGCCGCGAGCAAGGCGCTGCGCTCCTCGTGGTCTCGCACGATCCGGCGCTCGAGTCCCACTTCGCCCGTCGCGAGCGCCTCGAGAAGCTCGCGCCGAGCGCGGAATCGGGAGCCGCGGCATGAGCGACCTCACGATCGTCCTCCGCAGCCTGCGCACGCGGCTCTTCTCGACCACCGTGGTCGTGCTCCTCGTCGCGGTGAGCGCCGGGCTCCTCCTCGCCATCCTCTCGCTCCGCACCGCGGGCGAGCGTGCCTTCGAGCGCGGCACCGGCAACGCGCACCTCCTCGTCTCCCGCGATGGAAGCCCGCTCGTCAGCGTGCTCAACGGGCTCTTCTACGCGAACCCGCCGAAGGCGCCGATCGACCAGCCCAAGCTCGACGAACTCAGGGCGTCGTTCCCGTGGGCGATGTTCGTGCCCACCGCCGTCGGCGACAGCTACCGAACCTTTCCCGTGGTCGCGACCGTGCCCGAGTTCTTCTCGAAGTTCGAGCCGATCGTCGGCGAGCCGTGGAAGTTCGCGGAAGGACGCGGTTTCGAGAAGAACTTCGAGGTCGTGATCGGCAGCGGCGTCGCGCGCGAGACCGGTCTGCGCTTGGGCGCGAAGCTCATCCTCACCCACGGGTCGGGCAAGTCACGCGAAGGCATGGCGGACGAGCACGCGCACGAGCACAAGGAGTACCAGTACACCGTGGTCGGCATCCTCGCGCCCACGGGCTCGCCGCATGATCGCGCGCTCTTCAGCGACCTGACCTCGTGCTGGATCCTCCACGCCCACGACCGCTTCGAGCGCGAGGGCGCGCACAAGACGGTCACGCCCGCGGATCTCGTCGCCGAGGACAAGGTCGTCACCGGCGTCCTCCTGCGTCTGCCGTCGCGCGACAACGCGGGCGCCCCCCCGGCGCTCGCCTCGCAGTACGACCGCCTGCGCCGCGATGGCTCGCTCACCGTCGCGATCCCTGCCAACGAGGTCCAGCGCCTCTTCGGCATCGTCAAGGGAATCGACGTCCTCTTCCTCGCGATGGCGGCGGTCACGCTCGTCTCGTCGGCGTTCGCGATCCTGCTTTCGATGATCAACTCGATGTCCGAGCGTCGCCGCCAAGTCGCGATCCTGCGCGTCCTCGGCGCGAGCAGCATGCGCATCTTCTGGCTCGTGCTCACCGAGAGCACGATCATCGGGCTCATCGGGGCCGCGCTCGGCGTCGTCGTCTGCGGAGCCGTGCTCTACCTCTCGACGCAGTGGCTGCTCGGCGCGCACGGCATCATGATCGCCCCCGAGCTCGATGCGCGCGGGGCAGTGCTCGTCGCCATGGGCACCACGCTCCTCGCCGCCATCGCGGGTATCGTTCCGTCGGTGCTCGCGTACCGCACTCCGGTCGCTCGCAACCTGCGGCCCATCGGCTGATCGAACGCACGGAATGCCATGAAGATCGTCTGGACCATCGTCGCGCTGCTCCTCCTCGGCGGCATCATCGTGCTGCTGCAGCCGCCGGCGAATGATCGCCCCGACGCGCTCAGCGCGCCCGACATCGCGCGGCGAGCGACACCGACAGAGCCAATGTCTGCGACGGGCACGGAACCGAAGCCTCAGCCCAAGCCTGAACCCAAGCCACGGCCTTCACCGAAGGGCGAGATGAGCGCTGTTCCGTCGGCGGCGACCCCGGGGCTGGGTGGATTCAAGCTCACGTCGGCGCCGAAGACCGCGGACGGGCAGCCGCGCCGCCCTTCCGAGGAGCCGCCCAAGCCAAGCGCCGACGCGCTCGCATCAGGGAGCGAGTTCAAGCCCGAGATCCCGGTCATCGAGCAGGCGGAGCTCCTTCCGAGCAAGTTCGTCAAGCTCGCGGACGGCACGATCTCGGTCGACGACGCGTGGACGATCCGCGGCGACGGCACCGAGGCGTCTCCGTACGAGGTCTCGTGGGAGTTCCTCTCGAGCGCGCAGGAGGAGTACATCCCCCGCCTCGGCGACAAGAAGCTGCCCGCGCGCATCGCGTTTCTCTCCGGCAAGCGCGTGAAGATCGCGGGCTACCTCGCCTTCCCGCTGGTCGCGCCGACCGCGAGCGAGTGCCTGCTCATGCTCAACCAGTGGGACGGTTGCTGCATCGGGGTTCCGCCGACGCCCTACGACGCCGTCGAAGTTCGGCTCGCCACCGAAATGAAGGGCTGGAAGCGGCACACCATCAACTTCGGCACCATCGAAGGCACCTTCAAGGTCGAGCCCTACCTCGTGGAGAACTGGCTCGTCGGCCTCTATCTCTTCGAGAACGCGACGCTCAACACCGAACTCTGACGGAACCGCCGCTATTCTGCGGCGATGCTGTCCGTGATTCTCCGCTGCGCGATCGCGTCGCTCCCGCTCGTTGTCGTCTCGAACACTCGCGCGGATGATCCGCCGCCGCCCGCAACCCCGGTCCCCGCGGTCGAGCCTGGACCGATGGCGCCCGCGGGCTACCCAGCGCCCGACGCGGTGCGCGAGCGCATGCAGGCGCTCGTCAAGTCGATGCAGGGGCGCGCGTCGCTCGTGACCATCGCCACCTCGCGCGAGGGCCGCGCCGTGCAGGCGATCGTGATCGGCGACCAGGACATGAAGAAGAAGATGCCGGCGATGCTGCTCGTCGCGGGCATGGACGGCGTCCAGCTCGGCTCGACCGAGCAGCTGCTCGGCGCCCTCGAGGGCGCTCTGCGCGACAATCCGAAACTCGTCGAGTCGATGCGCCTCTACGCGATCCCCGAGGCGAACCCCGACGCGCGCGCGTGGGCGATCAAGAACAAGCATCCGCGCGCGACCAACGCGCGCGTCGTCGACGACGATCGCGATGGAGCAAGCGATGAGGACGCGCCCGCCGACGCAAACGGCGACGGCATCGTCGCCACCATCCGCCGCGTTGCGCCTCCCGGCGAGCGCGCGACCCACGTGATCGATGCCGTCGACGCGCGCATCGTGCGCTCCGCCAACAAGGACAAGGGCGAGGTCGCCACCCATCAGGTGTTCGTCGAGGGCGGCGATCGCGATCAGGACGGCTTCGCGTCGGAAGACGTAGCCGGCGGCGTCGAACTCGACCGCAACTTCCCCCACCGCTGGCCCGAGTTCGCGTCCGAGGCTGGTCCCTACCCGCTGAGCGAGCCCGAATCGATGGGAATCGCCCGATTCGTGCGCGATCACGCCGACATCACGACCGCGGTCGTCTTCGGCCGCCACGACACGCTCGTCCACTTCCCCGACACCAAGGACAAGGACTCGACGGGCCGCACGCCGGTCGCGTACCTCGCGGAGGACCACGACCTCTACCGCGAGTTCGGCAAGTTCTGGAAGGAGTCGACCAAGATCGAGAAGAGCGACCACACCGATCTCGCCGGCTCGCTCGTGCTTTGGCTCGCGGATCATCGCGGCATCGCCGCAGTCGCTGCGAACGGATGGACGCGGCCAGAGGTACCGAAGCCACCCGAATCAAAGGAGGACGGCCCCAAGGAGGGCGAACCGAAGCCCGAAACGCCGAAGGAGACGGGCGATGGCGAGCAATCGGCGTGGCTCACGCTCTCCGAGAAGGTCTACCGCGGCGGCTTCATCGAGTGGAAGCCAGCGCAGCATCCGTTCTACGGCGCATGCGAGATCGGCGGTTTCGCACCGTTCTTCCGCGAGAGCCCGACCATCGCGCAGGCGCGCGAGCTCGGCGCACGCACAGCACCGTTCCTGACCGCGCTCGCCGCCAAGCGCGCGCGCATCGAGGCGAGCGAGCCGAAGGTCACCCCGCTGGCGAACGGACTCGCGCAGATCGAGTTCCGCATCGTGAACGCGGGCAACATGCCCACGGTCACCGAGATGGGCCGCATCACGGGGGCCGTGCCGCCCGTGATCGTGCGCCTGATCGACCCGAAGTCGGGCAAGGGACTCGTTCCCGAGACCGTGCTCTCGGGACGCCCCGTGAACAAGATCGACCGACTGCCCGCGAGCGAATCGCGTGAATTCACGTGGATCGTGCGCCTGCCTGCGGGCGGCGCCGTCGACATCGCCACCAGCGGGCCGACCTTCGACACCATCATCCGTACCGCCACCAGCACCAACAACAGCACCAGCACGGGAGCGAGCAAGTGAATTCCATCGCGACCGCCATCACCGCGACCTTCTGCCTCGTCGCCACCCCTGCCGCACTGGCGCAGGACCGCCCCTCCTCAAAGAGCGCGCTCCGCTTCGACCATTACCGAGACTACGACGAGCTCGTCAAGGAGTGCAGGGCGCTGGCAGCAGCGCATCCTGGGCTCCTGACGTACGTCGAGATCGGCAAGTCGGTCGAAGGCCGCCCGATGTTCGCTCTCATCCTCGACAATCCGAAGACGGGCCCTGAAGCGGACAAGCCGGCGATGTACATCGACGGCAACATCCACGGCAACGAGATCAACGCCTCCGAGACCGTGCTCTACACCGTGTGGTACCTCGTCGAGAACTACGGCAAGCTCGAGCCGATCACCAAGCTCGTCGACCGCACCGCGTTCTACTTCGTCCCCTGCGCGAATCCTGACGGCCGCCAGAACTGGTTCGACCGGCAGAACAGCCCGCATTCCTCGCGCACGGGCTACCAGCCCACCGATGACGACCGCGATGGCGTGGCCGACGAGGATGGCCCCGACGATCTCGACGGCGACGGCTCGATCGGCGCGATGTGGCGCCGCGATCCGAACGGCACCCACCGCCGCAGCGAGCTCGATCCGAACGAGATGGAACGCGTCGACCCGCAGCCGCGCGCCGACGGAACGATCCGCCGCGGCGACTGGTCGATGGCCGGCATGGAGGGCATCGACAACGACGGCGACGGGCAGGTCAACGAGGACGGACCGGGCGGCTACGACATGAACCGCAACTGGCCTGCGGGCTGGAACCCGGACCATGTCCAGGGTGGCGCGGGCGATTGGCCGCTGTCGTATCCCGAGACCGACGCCGTCGGTCGGTTCATCATGACGAAGCCGAACATCGCTGCGGGACAGGCCTATCACAACACCGGCGGCATGATCCTGCGCGGGCCGGGCGTCGCCCAGCGCGACGGCCTGTACGAAGGCGATCGCTCGACCTACGAGGTCATCGGCCGCGTCGGCGAGCAGATGCTGCCCGGGTACCGCCTGATGGTGATCCACAGCGACCTCTATCCCGTGCACGGCGGCTTCGTGAACTGGCTCGCAGAAAGCCTCGGCGTGATCACCTACACGAACGAGCTCTGGACGGAGAAGCGCATCTCGCAGAACGGCGGCGATCCGTCGCCGCAGATGCGCGACATCTGGCAGGACCATGTGCTGTTCGGGCAGACGAAGTCGCCGCTCAAGGAAGTCGAGCATCCGACGCTCGGCAAGGTCCTCGTAGGCGGCGGCAACAAGTGGTCGAGCCGCATTCCACCGGCATTCATGCTCGAGGAGGAGTGCCATCGGAACACGGCGTTCACCCTCTTCCACGCCAACGAGATGCCGCGCGTGTCGATGGGGCCGTCGCTCGTCCGCAAGCTCGGCGACGGGCTGTGGGAAGTGACGCTCGAGCTCAAGAACGACGCGCTCATTCCCACCCGCACCGTGCGCGCGGCGCGGGCGAAGATCGGCGTGGCCGACCGCGTGACGCTGACGCCCGCGAATGGCGTCACGATCGCAGCGTCGGGCACGGTCGAGCGTCGCTACGACCGCAGCTTCACGCCCGAGCGCGAGACGCCTCGCGTCGTCGTCCTCGATGAAGGCGTGCCTGGCCGGGGCTCGACCTTCGTGCGCTTCCTTGCAAGCGGACCAGAAGGCGCCGAGATCGCCATCACCTACGCCGCCGAGAAGGCGATCGACCTCAAGGGCTCGGTCAAGCTCGTCGCGGTCGATCCTGCGGAGCAGGCGAAGAAGTGAGCGCGGCCGAGCAGCGCCCGTTCGATGTCATCGTCGTCGGCGCGGGCGCCGCGGGCCTGTTCGCAGCCATCCACGCGGGTCGTGCGGGCGCGCGCGTCCTCGCGCTCGACGGTGCCAGGATCCTCGGCGCCAAGATCCTCGTCGCCGGCGGCGGGCGCTGCAATGTCACGCACCATGCGGTCGACGAGAGGGCCTACGCGGGCAGCTCGCCGAACGCGATCAAGAATGTCCTCCGCCGCTACGGCGTCGCCGAGACGGTCAAGTTCTTCGAAGCCTACGGCGTCGAGCTCAAGCGCGAGGACACGGGCAAGCTCTTCCCGACCACCGACGACGCGCACACGATCCTCGACGCGCTGCTCCAGGCCGCGCGCGACGCGGGCGTCGAGATCCGCCATCCCCAGCGGGTGACGGCGATCGAGCGCGCGCCCGAAGGATCGCCTGACGGCGGGTTCATCGTGCGCGGCGACTGGGGAGAAGTCCGCGCGCCGCGGGTGATCCTCGCGACCGGAGGCAAGGCGCTGCCGAAGTCGGGCTCGGATGGTGCGGGCTACGAGTTCGCCCAGGCGCTCGGGCACACGGTCACAGACCATGTGTTTCCCGCGCTGGTGCCGCTCATCCTGCCGGGCACGCATCCGCTGCGCGCACTCTCGGGGCTCACGCTGCCGGCGACGCTGACCCTGCGCTGGGCGACGGGCAAGGTGCTCAAGGAGTTCACCAACTCGCTCCTCTGCACGCACTTCGGCCTGTCGGGCCCGTGCGCGCTCGACATCAGCCGCTACTGGCGCTCGGCGATCGTCGATGATCCAGGCGCTGGGCTCTTCGCGAACTTCATCGTCGGCGAGCGCGAGGACACACTCGACGCGAAGATCCTCGCGAGCCGCGCTGCGAACCCACTGGCATTCCTGCGCGAGCATGTGCCCGAGAGGCTCGCGCGCACCCTGTGCGAGGCCGCTGCGGTCGACCCGGCGGCCAGCCTGCGCCAGCTCACGCGCGAGCAGCGCAAGGCGCTCGCGCGCGCGGCGTGCGCGATGCCGCTTCATGTCGAGGGCGATCGCGGCTTCACCTACGCCGAGGTCACGATGGGCGGTGTGCCGCTCGCCGAGGTCAAGCTCGACACGATGGAGTCGCGCGCGTGCCCAGGGCTCCACCTCGCCGGCGAGATCCTCGATGTCGACGGCCGCATCGGCGGCTTCAACTTCCAGTGGGCGTGGGCGAGCGGGTTCATCGCGGGCGGGGCGGCGGCGAGCGGCCACGCCGAATCTTGACGCTGCTCAAGACTCCCTCTTTTGGACATTTTTGGATGTCTTTTTGGATGTCCAATCGCTTTATGGCTATATTTGGATGTCGATATGGCTATGCTCCCGTCCAGACCTCCCGAGTTCGCCCCGCGCATGCTGCGGCTCCTCGCCCGCATCGAGGAGTTCCGCGGCACCTGGCGGGCGACGGGCACGCTTCCGCCCCATCGGCTGAACTCGCTCCGCCAGATCGCCACCATCGAGAGCATCGGCTCGTCCACGCGCATCGAGGGCAGCGCGCTCACCGACCACGAGGTCGAGTCGCTTCTCCGCGGGGTCGGCGTCCGCCGATTCGCCACGCGCGATGAGCAGGAGGTCGCGGGCTACGCCGAGGCCATCGATCTCATCATCAACTCGCACGGCTCGATCCCGCTCAGCGAGAACCACGTCCGCCAGCTGCACCGCGACCTGCTTCGCCACAGCGAGAAGGACGAGCGCCACCGCGGACACTACAAGTCGGCCTCGAACAATGTCGTGGCCTTCGACGAGCACGGCAAGCAGGTCGGCGTCGTGTTCGAGACAGCGACGCCGTTCGAGACGCCGCGGCTGATGTCCGAACTCGTCGAGTGGACCAATGCCGCAATCGAGGACCCCGACGCGCATCCGCTGGTCGCGATCGGCGTGTTTGCGGTCGTGTTCCTCGCAATCCATCCGTTCCAGGACGGCAACGGACGGCTGTCGCGCGTCCTGACCACCCTGCTGCTGCTCCGCGCGGGATACACCTTTGCTCCGTACAGCTCGCTCGAGGCCGTGATCGAGCGGACGAAGCCGGAGTACTACCTCGCCCTGCGCCGCACCCAGGCGTCACTGCGCACGACGCAGCAGGACTGGCAGCCGTGGCTCGAGTACTTCCTCGGCGCGATGGCCGAGCAGTGCGCGCAGCTTGAGCGCCGGCTCGCGCGCGAGGACCTCGCGCTTGGCTCACTCGCCCCGCTTTCCGAGGCAATCCTGCAGTGTGCGCGCGAGCGTGGCCACGTCACGATGGGCGATGCGATCCGGCTGACCGATGCGAAGCGCCCCACGCTGAAGGCGCACTTCACGAAGCTCGTCGAGCGCGGGTCGCTCGTGCGGCACGGCAAGGGCAAGGGCACTTGGTATGCACCGATCGTGGGGCCCATCGGCGGGAAGTGACGCGGCGACCCGCCGGCTACCGCTTCAGACCGCACGCCATCCATGCGCGAAACAGACTTTGTGCCCTCGGGGCGGTAGCTCAGCGGCGTCTTTTCCCGCTGCGCAGCGGCTCTTGCCGCGGCTTCGCTCTCGAGGCCTTACGCCCGCGCGCGAAGTACACTTCGCAGTGTCGGGGCGGTAGCTCAGCGGTCTAGAGCCGTCGACTCATAATCGATAAGACGCTGGTTCGAATCCAGCCCGCCCTACTTCAAGAGGCGCGCGCGAAATTGGCGCGCCAGCAGGTTAAGAGTGAACGCCCTGGCCTCCCGGCCGGGGCGTTCGCGTTTTGCCGCGTGCGTACGGCGTTTTGGGGCAAGGGGTTGCGTTCATTAGGGTCTCTCGCGGTGGGCCAGCGAAGAGACGTTGCCGAGTGCCTGGCCGACCTACGTCGAGGTCTCGCCGGATTGTCTCTCCGCGCATCGAGAGACCTCGCGCCCCGAAAGGTCTCTGGTTCACGATTCCCGAGGCCGAAATGCACGAACTCATAAGCAACCGAGGCGCTTCGGCCAAAATCCAGACGGCGCGGAGGCAGCGGAAGGCGGAAGCCTCGGGTGATGAGTCGGACGTGAGCTCGTGTGGCCGCCCGAGCGACGCCACTGGCCACGGATGTGCTGCCATCGAAGATTCTGACGCCCTCCGCCAAGAAAGCGGAGGACTTTCGTTTCGGCTGCGGAGATAGAGGGATGGAGGCGTGCGCCTCCGACCCTCGACATGCCAGACCAAATCGAAGACCCCATCCCCCACGCCGCCCGCATGCGAGCGATCGGCGACCTCCTCGCCCGCGGCATCCGGCGGCTGGACGACATCCGGCGGCGCGGCGGCGATGGGGAAATCCTCGCCGTTGACCCCGCTACATGCCTTGATCTTCAGGCCGAGTCGAGCGTCACTGTGGGCCACGCGGCGATGCCGCGGATGCCATCCCGAAGCAAGGAGACCGGATGACCGCGACTGAACAGGCCTTCGACCTCGCGAGCGAGCGCGGGGAGCTCGAGGCGATGACGATGAACGCGCTCAAGCGCCGCTACCGACAGGTCAGCGGGCACGACTCGCGTACCCGCAACCGCCAGTACCTGGTCCGGCGCATCCTCTGGCTGCTGCAGGCCGCAGCCCACGGCGGGCTGAGCCAGGAGGCGCTCGCACGCGCCGCGGAGCTGGCCAACGGCGAGCCCGAGGGGGCCGCCGTCCGCGCCACGCCGCCTCGGGCGCGCGTGCTGGGGATCGTGGCCCCCAACGCCGACGGGACCCGCGACGAGCGGCTCCCCCGCCCGGGCCACGCGATCGTGCGCCGGTACAAGGGCGAGACGCTGCGGGTCACGGTGCTCTCGACGGGCTTCGAGTTCAAGGGCGAGCGGTACGACTCCCTGTCGGCCATCGCCAAGGCCGTGACCGGCTCGCACATCAACGGCTTCCGGTTCTTCAGGCTGGTGAAGGTGGCCGCATGATCAAGCCGCGCAGGAGCCGCGAGACCGAACGTAGCGACCGCAAGGCGGTGCGCTGCGCGATCTACACGCGCAAGTCGACCGAGGAGGGCCTCGACCAGGACTTCAACAGCCTCGACGCCCAGCGCGAGAGCGCGGAGGCGTACATCAGGAGCCAGGCACACGAGGGCTGGCGCCTCGTGCCCACCCGATACGACGACGGAGGCTTCTCCGGCGGCAACCTCGACCGCCCCGCGCTCGCGGCGCTCGTCAGGGACATCGAGGCTGGCAAGATCGACTGCGTCGTGGTCTACAAGGTGGACCGCCTGAGCCGGTCGCTGATGGACTTCTCGAAGCTCGTCGAGGTCTTCGAGGCGCACGGCGTGTCCTTCGTGTCGGTCACGCAGCAGTTCAACACGACGCACTCGATGGGCAGGCTCACCCTGAACATCCTGCTGTCCTTCGCGCAGTTCGAGCGCGAGATCATCGGCGAGCGGATCCGCGACAAGCTCGCGGCCCACAAGCGCAAGGGCAAGTGGACGGGCGGCAGGCCGGTGCTCGGCTACGACGTCGACCGGAGCATGCGCAGCCCGAAGCTCGTGCTCAACGAGGCCGAGGCGGAGCAGGTGCGAGAGATATTCGCGCTCTACCTGCACACTGGCTCGCTGATCGAGTGCACGCGCCAGGTCGTCGAGCGGGGCTTCCTGACGAAACGGATCGTCACGCGGGCGGGCCGCGCGCACGGCGGCGAGCCGTACTGCCGGAGCACGATCTACACGCTGCTCGTCAACCGCATCTACCGGGGCGAGATCCCGCACAAGGGCGAATGGTTCGCGGGCGAGCACCCGGCGATCGTCGACGCCGAGACCTTCGACGCCGTGCAGGAGCTTCTGCAGCACAACGGGCGCCTCGGCGGGAACGACTTCAGGAACCGCTACAACGCGCTCCTGAAGCAGGTGCTGCGGTGCAAGCACTGCGACTCGGTGATGACGCACGTATTCCAGGGCAAGGACGCGCGCAAGTACCGCTACTACACCTGCGCGTCGGCGCTGCGCCTTGGCCGGAAGACGTGCCCGCACCCGACGCTGCCAGCGCTCGAGATCGAGCAGCTCGTGGTCGACGAGCTCCGCCGGTACTGCAAGCGGCCCGAGGTGAGGCGCGCCGTGCGGGCGTCGCTGGCCCGCGGCGGGAAGCCGTCCGACGGCAGGCTCGCGGCCCTCCTCGGCGACTTCGAGGCGGTGTGGGCCACGCTGGAGCCGAAGGAGCAGGTTGAGCTCGTGCGGCTCGCGATCGGGCGCGTCGAGTTCGACAGCGGCGACTCGAGCATCGAGGTGGTCTTCCGGGGCGAGGACCTGGGCACGGTAGAAACGCAGGACGAGGAGGCGGCGGCATGATCAGCGTGAAGCGGCGGATCGAAGTGAAGAACACCTCCGCTGGCAAGCGGCTGGTCGTGGCGTCCCCGGCGGCGACCCAAGCGGCGACACTGGCGGAGCCTCCGCAGCCCGAAACCCGGGTGCCGAGCGTGTCCACGCTGCTGGCCCTCGCGATCCGCTTCGAGGAGCAGATCCGGTCCGGCGCGGTCCACGACCAGTCGGCCCTCGCCCGGCGCCTCAAGGTCACTCAGCCCCGGATGACCCAGATCATGAACCTGACGCTCCTTGCACCGGCGATTCAGGCTCAAGTGCTTTCTCTGAAGGTAGTTAGAGGAAGGCGCGACCCGGTCAACGAGCGCAAGCTCCGCCGGATCGCGGGAGAGCCCTGTTGGGAGAAGCAGGTGGAGATGTGGGCCAGCCTGGCCCCGTAGACAGGTTCTCCCAACGGTTATTGACATACCAAACAAATACCGATCATTCGGTATCCTACCGAGGCTCTTCAACCAGATCACGCCACGGGGACCCCGAGATGCGTTGTCCGCGTTTGCCAACGGAGGCATCGCGGCGAGGTCACGCGCGTGAACAGCCTTCCGGTGAAACGACATGACGAATTCGGGCGATCGATCGGCACGCCTCGGCAACTCCCCCGCACGCACCTCGACGGTCTTCGTCGTCGCCAAGGACCCGGAGACCCACTTCGGCGACACGAGGCCCGCATTCGCCGGGCACGGCGCGGTGCTGCTCGAGGTGGAGAGTCGCGAGTTCTACGAACACCTCACGGAACTCATCGCCGAGGAGGAGCCCGGACTCGCGGCCGGTCTCGTCGCGTTTTCCTCTGTCGAGCTGAAGCCTGCGGCGATGGTTCGGGTTCGAAAGGAGCTGAACCGGTCTCAGGCAATCGCCGCCAACCTCGGCCTGGAGGAGTTCGCCGCGACCGACGAGACCTTCCGGCGAATCGGGACAACATGCAGGACCATCAAGATGCATGCGGACGACCTCCGCGACGTGCTGCCTGCGCTACTCAAGTCGTCCGATGCGCATCACGAGTGCATGGTCAGGCATGCGCAGATCGTGCGCGAGTGCTGGCGGCTCCTGAACGACGCGAGCGGCTGCTACTCGACGGGCGCGATCTACGTGCCCCACCCGCTCACACGGGAGATCGAGGCGCTATCGCTCCTCGTGGAGCGCTCGCTGCCGGAGCTCGCGGAGTGCGACCTCTTCGATGCGGGGAAGAAGGCGATCGCGGCCGTGATCGATTCCATCACCTGCGTAGACCCGGACGGTCGCGACCTGATGACCGAGTACATGTTCAGTCAGCTGCAACTCGGCGAGCAGTTCATGGCGAGGCTGGCCCTCCGCTTCGGCGATGGCCTCGGATGCCTGACCGATGCGGACAGGGATTCCCTCGACTCGGTGCGGAAGCGGATCCTGCTGCACATCAAGCGCCGCGAGCGCGAAGGCAGGAAATCGGAGGCGGAGCGCCGCAAGGGCAAGCCGTCGATCAGCGACCTGATCGACCAGGTCGTCGGTCAATCGCAACCGTCGCAGCCAGCCGCAGCGGCGGAGCCGCAGGCCTCGGCATCCAGCAGGCCCAAGGTGCATCCGCGATCGAAGCAGCCGGAAGAACCGAGCACAGACTCGTCGGCCATCACCATCGACATGGACCTGATGACCGTCTACTGCGGCGACTTGAGCGTCACGCTCGATGGACAGCGGCACCGCCGCCTGATCCTGCTGCGGCTGATGCTTGATCGACCTGGCGTGCCGATCAGCCACGCATCCCTTTGCGGGCCGGGAACACCCTGGAAGGACAACCGCGCGGGAAAGGTCTCGGAAGGCGCGATCAAGTCGCTCGTGCGCGAGCTCAAGAAGGACCTCAAGCCGCTCGAGCCACTGCCCGTTTCGATTCATACCCAGACCCTGGACGACGAGCTTCGACCCATCCTGAAGCGGAAGTAGCAGCGCTGCTCCTCCGCTGCTCCCGGTTTGCTCCTGCTGCTACTGAGATAGTCCTCACTTCGATCTGGCGCGGTACCCGGGCTGCTCCCTGCTCCCGTGAACCTCTGCTCGCCGACGCCGCATTCCGCGGCGCGCGCAAGCGGAGCAAGCCATTGAGCAAGCAGAGCAAGCCAGCGAACCCGTCCGACCTCCTCACGCACCCCGCCGTCGTCCACGCGATCAAGCAGAACGCGCGGCGCCTCTCGAAGATCAGGCTGTTCCGCCGCGTCGCCCGAGAGGACATCACAGCGGATCTCCGCCTCGAAGTCGCGATCCGACTCCAGGTCTTCGACCCGGCGCTTTCGAGCATCGGCACCTTCGCCAGCAAGGCCGCGCACAACGGCGCGATCTCCATGCTGCGCGCGCGGGCCGCCGAGTCGCGCCGGGCCGAGTGGACCACGGTGAGCATCGAGTGCGTCGTGTCAAGCCAGGCATCCGCCGACGCAGTTTTCTCCGATGCGCTGGCCAGGGCGAGCGGCCGCACGCAGCGCGACTTCACGGCTGCAATCGAGCGCGAGGACACTGTCCGCGCGCTGCTGCGCGCGCTGCCGCCGAGGCTCGCCGAGGTCGCTGTTGCGCTCAGCGACTGTTCACCAAACGCGGCATGCGTTCGACTCGGGATGTCGTACCGCCAGTGCTGCCACGCCGTCGCGCTGCTGCGCGCCGTCTGCGACGAAAAGAAAATCAGCGCGTGATCGCCAGAAAGCGGAGGACTTTCGTTTTGGCTGCGGAGATAGAGGGGTGGAGGATTGCATGCGCAAGGCCATCACGAGCGCGACATTCAGCTTTGAGAACCCCGCCCACTTCATCACCGGCAGCCAGGTGATCGCCATGGTCATCGAGTGCTGCGAGGGACTGTTCGGTGCCGAGCAGCTCAACGCGGACATCATCTACCGGATCGGCACGGATCCGCTCTGCGTCGGCATCTCGCTCGACAGGCCCGAGGGGCAGGCCATGGCGCGCATGCTCCGTCACGTCCTCGGCAAGCAGCTGAAGGCCGACATCTGGAGCGAGGAGACCGTGACGCTCGAGGCGTTCAACCTCCAGCACTGCGGGGGGCGCGACACCTGAAACGCCTCCTCGCCCTACTCGCGTCGCTGTTCCCCCACAACCCATCCGACCTCCTCCCGCTCGTTCGAACCGGGCAGGGCGCGTTCACGCGCGACCTGTGGCCGCACGACCTCGAAGGACCAAGACCCATGACCATCACGACCGACGTCGACCTCCGCAAGATCATCCGCGAGCCCTCGGACACCTACCACGCCAGGGCGAAGGAGCACCTCTCCTCGCACGCCCTCGGCGACTTCCGCCGCTGCCCGGCGCTCTACCGCAAGAAGCAGCTCGGGCTCATCCCGCGCAAGGACAGCGACGCCTTCGTCGTCGGCCGCGCCGCGCACGTCCTGATCCTCGAGGGCCGCGGGCGCTTCGAGGCCGAGTTCGCCGTCGGCGGGCCGGTGAACCCGAAGACGGGCCTTCCCTACGGGAGCGGCACGAAGGCGTTCGCCGAGTGGGCCGAGCGCCTCGGGAAGCCCGCGCTCTCGGATGCAGACGCCGCGCTCATCGAGGAGATGTCGGCCAGCGTGCGCGGCCACTCGATCGCGTCGTCGCTCCTCGAGGACGGCGTCGCCGAGGGCGTCGTGCGCGCCGAGTACGCGGGCCACGCGTGCCAGGCGCGGATCGACTGGATCAATCCCTCGGGCGGCGCGGGCATCGTCGACCTGAAGACCTGCGACCGCATGGACAGCTTCGAGCTCGACGCCCGCGCCTTCGGATACCTGCACCAGCTTGCCTTCTACCGCGCCGTGCTCGAGGCGGCGACCGGGGCGGAGCTGCCCGTCCACATCGTGGACGTCGAGAAGCGCGAGCCCTACCGCACCGGCTGCTGGCACGTCGCACCCGCCGTGCTCGACGCCGCGCGCCGGGAGAACGAGGCCGCCATGGCCGAGCTCATCCGCTGCCGCGAGAGCGACACCTGGCCGACGGGCTTCGAGTCCATGCGGCAGTTCGACCGTTCCTGAACCAACTCCTCCATCCATCACCAACCCACAGGGGAAACCAATGAAGCTCATCAAGCAGATCCAGCGAGGCAAGTCCGCACCACCGCGCCGCGTGCTCATCTACGGCACCCACGGCATCGGCAAGACGACGTTCGGCGCGATGGCCGAGCGGCCCGTGTTCATCCAGACCGAGGACGGCCTCGCGGGCGTCGAGACCGACCGCTTCCCGCTGTCCGCACGCCTCGGCGACGTCCTGAACGCGCTCGGGGAGCTCTACACGGAGGAGCACGAGTACCGCACCGTGGTCGTCGACAGCCTCGACTGGCTCGAGCGGCTGATCCACGCGGAGGTCTGCCAGAAGCGCAGCGTCGAGAGCATCGAGGACATCGGCTACGGCAAGGGCTACGTGTTCGCGCTGCCCCTCTGGCGCGAGGTGCTCGCCGGACTCGACGCCCTGCGAAACGAGCGCGGCATGGAGGTGATCCTCGTCGCGCACGCGCAGATCGAGAAGTTCGCCAACCCCGAGACCGAGACATACGACCGCTACGCGCCGCGCCTGCAGAAGCTCGCCAGCGCGCTCGTGCAGGAGTGGTGCGACGAGGTGCTCTTCGCCACCTACCGCGTGCACACGCGCACGGCGACCGAGGGCTTCGACCGCAAGCGCGTCCAGGCGATCGGCACCGGCGAGCGGATCCTCCGCACCACCGAACGACCGGCGCACGTGGCGAAGAACCGCCTCGCGTTGCCCGACGAGATCCCACTCGACCACCGTGGCTACGCGGCCTACGCGCGTGGCGAGAACCCCATCGAGACGGCCGTCACCGAGAGCTGAACCAGCAAGGAGCGAACCAACCATGGCATTCATCAACTTCAACGCAGCGGACGTCGACCCCAACTCGAGCTTCGAGCCCATCCCGGCGGGCAAGTACGTGGCCGCGATCGTCGACAGCACGACCAAGCCCACCAAGAACGGCGCGGGCGAGTACCTGGAGCTCGTCTTCGAGGTGCTCGAGGGCCCCTACAAGGGCCGCCGCGTCTGGGAGCGCCTCACGCTCAAGCACGTGAACGACACCACCGTGCGCATCGCGCGCGGGAACCTGTCCTCCATCTGCCGTGCCGTCGGCGTGATGGCGCCCACCGACTCGTCGGAGCTGCACGACCTGCCGCTCTCGATCACGGTGGCGCTCCGCAAGCGCGACGACAACGGCGAGATGGCCAACGTCGTGAAGGGCTTCGAGCGGCGCGAGCCCCCGGCATCCATGCCCCGCAGCGTCGGCGGAGGCGCGCCCTGGAAGCGTTGAGCCGCAGCCTCGTACTGCCGTACCCGCCGTCGGTGAACCACTACTGGCGGCACGTGGGCGGCAGGATCCTCGTGAGCCGCGAGGGGCGGCGCTACCGCGACGCGGTGCGCACGCTCCTCGCGGGCACGGGGCCGCTCGCCGGGAGGCTTGCCGTCGAGGTGACGCTCTTCCCGCCGGACCGCAGGCGGCGCGACCTGGACAACGCCATGAAGTGCCTCCTCGACTCGCTCGGCGGCGGGTGCGCCTACCTCGACGACTCGCAGATCGACGACCTGCGCGTGGTGCGGGGCGGGGTGGCGGAGGGCGGATCGGCACGCATCGAGATTCGGGAGATCGGATGATGGAACTCCGTGACTACCAGCAGGCCGCCGTCGAGGCGGTGTACGGGCACCTCCGCGGGCGCGACGACAACCCCCTCGTGGTGATCCCGACGGGCGGCGGCAAGACGCCCGTCATCGCATCGATCTGCCGCGACGCGGTCGAGCTCTGGCAGGGGCGCGTCCTCGTCCTGGCCCACGTGAAGGAGCTGCTCGAGCAGGCCGTGGGCAAGCTCGAGGCGATGGCGCCCGGCCTCGGCGTAGGTGTCTACTCCGCGGGGCTCGGCAGGCGCGAGCTCGAGCACCCGGTCACCGTCGCGGGCATCCAGTCGATCTGGCAGCGCGCTGGCGAGCTCGGCCCGGTCGACCTCGTGATCGTCGACGAGGCGCACCTCATCCCGACGGACGACGGCGAGGGCACGTACCGGCAGTTCCTGGCGGACGCGAAGCTCGTGAACCCGCTCATGCGCGTGATCGGCCTGACCGCGACGCCGTTCCGCATGCGCACGGGGATGATCTGCTCGCCCGAGGGGATCCTGAACCACGTCTGCTACGAGGTGTCGGTGGGCCAGCTCATCGAGCGCGGCTTCCTCTCGGCGCTCCGGTCGAAGGCGGGCAAGGTGAAGGTCGACATGAGCGACCTCAAGATCCGCTGCGGCGAGTTCGTCGCCAGCGAGGTCGAGCGGGCATTCGACACCGACGCGGTCGTCGAGAGCGCCTGCGCCGAGATCGCGGCGGAGACCAGGTCGCGCCGCAGCACGCTGATCTTCGCCGCCGGGATCGCCCATGGCCGACACGTCGTCGACGTGCTCCGCGGGCGGCACGGCATCGACTGCGGCTGGATCGACGGCACGACACCGGCGAGGGAGCGCGAGGGCACGATCGAGCGATTCCGCTCGGGGGAGCTCCGCTACCTCGCGAACGTGAACGTGCTCACCACCGGCTTCGACGCGCCCAACGTCGACTGCGTGGCGCTGCTGCGGCCGACGGCGTCGCCCGGGCTCTACTACCAGATGGTCGGCCGCGGCTTCCGCCTCGCGCCCGGCAAGGAGGACTGCCTCGTCCTCGACTTCGGCGGGAACGTCATGCGGCACGGGCCGGTCGACGACCTGCAGCTCCGGGAGCGGAATCCGGGCAGCCGCGACGCACCGATGAAGGAGTGCCCCGGCTGCAACGCGCTCGTGCCGATCGCGACGTGCGAGTGCCCCGAGTGCGATCACGTGTTCCCCGAGCCCGAGCGCGAGAAGCACGCGCCGACCGCGACCACCGAGGAGGTGCTCAGCGGGCGCAAGCCGCCGAAGGTCCAGCCCGTCTTCGAGGTGCGGTACTTCGTCCACTGGAAGCGCACCGATCCCGATGCGCCGCCGACGATGCGCGTCGAGTACCGCACGGGCCTCGGCACGTACCAGCGCGAGTGGGTCTGCTTCGACCATCCCGCGGGCGGCTACGCGCGCCGCAAGGCCGAGGAATGGTGGCGCATGCGCTCGGACGCGCCCGTCCCCGACAGCGTCGAGGAGGCGGTGTCGCTCGCCTCGCAGGGCGCGCTCGCCGACTGCACCGGCATCGTCGTGACCCGCAAGGCGGGCGAGCAGTACGACCGGATCAAGTCGCACCAGCTCGGACCCATCCCCGCATGGAGCGCCCCCGCTCCCGCCGTTCGCACGATCCCCGAGGTCCCCGACGACGGGATTCCCTTCTGATGCAGCAGCACACCACCATCGACGCGGCCCTCGCGTGCATCGCGAGGGGCTGGTGCCCGGTCCCCGTCCCGCACGGCTCGAAGGGCCCGGTCGTCCCCGGCTGGCAGAAGCTCCGCATCGACGCGGACGACGCCGGGCGCCACTTCGCGGGCGACGCCAACATCGGCGTCCTGCTCGGCGAGCCGTCCGGCTGGCTCGTCGACGTCGACCTCGACTGCCCCGAGGCACGCGAGGCAGCGGAGCGCTTCCTGCCGCCCACCGCCTGCGTCACGGGCCGGGAGTCGAGCAAGGCGAGCCACCGGTGGTACGTGGCCGACGGCGCCCGCACGCGGCAGTTCCGCGACCCGGTCGACCGCTCGATGATCGTCGAGCTCCGGAGCACCGGCGCGCAGACCATCGTCGGCCCGAGCATCCATCCGAGCGGCGAGCGCTACGACGCGCTCGAGGGCATCCCCGCGACGATCGATGCCGAGGAGCTCGAGGCCTGCGTGCAGCGCCTCGCCGACCACGTGATCGCGCGCCGTCACCGGATCGCCGAGCCGGTGGGCCAGGGCGGGGCGGCGGACGACGGGCACGTCGAGCGGCGCGCGATCGCCTACCTCGACCGCATGCCTCCGGCGATCTCCGGTTCGGGCGGGCACGCCGCGACCTACGCCGCCGCCACGGCGCTCGTCCATGGATTCGGCATCGCCCCGCCCAGGGCGCTCGCGATCCTCCGCGACCACTACAACCACCGCTGCGACCCGCCGTGGTCGGAGGCCGAGCTCTCGCACAAGGTGAACGACGCCGAGCGCAAGCCGCACTCGCGTCCCTACGGCTGGCTGCGCGACGAGCGCAAGGCGGGCGACCTCGGCGTCGACCTCTCGAACTTCAGCCTCTGCCAGGGCGCGGAGGGCCATCAGGCGGCTGGAACCGGCGAGGCCCCCGCCGCATCCGACGGTCCGCCGGACCCGGGTCCGTTCCCCGAGCACCTGCTGCGCGTCCCCGGCTTCATGGCCGACGTCATGGCGCACAACCTGGCGACCGCCCACCGGCCGCAGCCCGTGCTCGCGCTTGCGGGCGCCGTCACGCTGCAGGCGGTGCTTGCGGGCCGCAAGGTGCGCGACGAGCGCGGGAACCGCACGAACCTCTACGCCGTCGGCGTCGCGCCCTCGGGCGCTGGCAAGGACCATGCGCGCAAGGTCTCGAAGAACGTGCTCTTCCACGCCGGGCTCGACGCGCTCGAGGCGAACGAGGACCTCGCGAGCGACGCTGGCCTCGTCAGCGCCCTCGAGATCAACGCGGCGTCGCTCTTCCAGTTCGACGAGTTCGGCCGCTTCCTTCGGACGATCGGCGACGCGAAGAAGGCGCCGCATCTCTACAACGTGCTCACGGCGCTGATGAAGCTCTACTCGAGCGCCGACACCGTCTTCAAGGGCAAGGCCTACGCCGACGCGAAGCGGAACAAGGTGATCGACCGGCCCTGCGCGGTCGTCTACGGCACGACGGTGCCCGAGCACTTCTTCGAGTCGCTGACCGCGGACGCCCTCGCCGACGGCTTCATGGCCAGGCTCCTCGTCTTCGAGGCCGACTCGACCGCGGTGCGCCAGCGCGCCCATGCGACGGCGATCCCGGAGCCGATCCTCGAGGCGGCCCGCTGGTGGGGCGACTTCGCGCCGGGCGGCGACCTGCGGCGGACGAACCCCGATCCCATCGTCGTGCCGACCACGCCCGAGGCGGTCGCGGTCTACGACCGCTTCGCGCTAACGGTCGACGCGGAGCTCGCGAAGGACTCGCCGGGGCGGTCGCTGTGGGCGCGTGCGGAGGAGAAGGCGTGCAGGCTGGCGCTTGTCCATGCGTGCAGCGCGGACCGTGCGAGGCCGGTGGTGGGCCAGGAGGCGGCGGAGTGGGCGTGCGCCGTGTCGGAACACCTGACCAGACGCATGCTCCACCTCGCGCACGCATGGGTTTCAGACGGCCAGTTCGACTCGCGGCAGAAGCGCGTGCTGCGTGCGATCCGCGCGGCTGAAGGAAAGATCTCCGCGTCTGAACTCTGCCGACGCACGCAGTGGCTGAGCAAGCGAGAGCGTGGCGAGGTGATCGAAAACCTGCTGGAAACAGGCCAGATCGTGATGCGCAGCGAGTCGACGGCCACCCGCCCGAGGACGGTGTATGCGGTGGCGTGAGTTCAAAAGTTCAATCGTTCCTAAAGCTCTCGCGCGCGTACGCGTGGGCGCTACGCGCACGGGTGGAGGGACGGAAGTAATGAAGAATATCTCTCTCTTCTCTCAAACATCTACAAAACAGGCCCTCCGCGCGTCGGAGATCCTTCAAGCGACCCCCTGCGATATCTCGGACGCATCTGAACGATTGGGTCCTCCCGGGCCGATTTTGGCTGCTTTTGGCCTTTCGGAGCGGCAGGCAATCGCGAGTGAGTTTGTTTCGCGTGGGTCGCGCTCCTCGCCCTTGGCCCACGGAGCCCGCCACGTTGCCCCAGGACGCGTTCGTCGCGCTCGCGGCGGCCGTGGCGCAAGCGAGCCAAGGAACGCCGCAGGAGCCAACGTAGCGCCTTCGTGCGCGTCGCCCGTTCACCATGTCAACCGAGGAGAAGGTCATGTCGCCTGAAGCCCCCACGCCCATGTCGGTCGAGCTCCGCCCGCTCGATGCCGTCCGCCCCTATGCGAACAACCCGCGACAGAACGACGACGCGGTCGAGGCCGTCGCTGAGAGCATCCGCCGGTTCGGTTTCCGCCAGCCGATCGTCGTCGATGCTGACGGCGTCATCGTCGCCGGGCACACGCGCTTCCGGGCCGCCCAGCGGCTCGGCCTCGCGACCGTGCCCGTCCACGTGGCCACCGACCTCACCCCCGACGAGGTGCGCGCCTACCGCCTGGCCGACAACAAGACCGCCGAGCTCGCCTCCTGGGACGACGCCATGCGCTCGATCGAGCTCGACGCCCTCCGCGGCGCAGGGATCGACTGGACCCTCCTCGGCTTCGACGAGGAGGAGCTCGCGAAGCTGCTCGCTCCCGCTGGGACCGAGGGGCTGACCGATCCCGACGCCGTCCCGGAGAAGCCCGCCGATCCGATCACGAAGCCCGGGGACCTCTGGCTCCTCGGGAAGCACCGCCTCCTCTGCGGCGACTCGACGAGCGCGACGGACGTCGCGCGGCTCCTTGACGGCGCGGTGCCCGCCCTCATGGTCACCGACCCGCCCTATGGCGTGGAGTACGACCCCGAGTGGCGCATGGACGCCGGGCTCACCGGGAACACCGCGCGCATGGGCAAGGTCATGAACGACGACCGCGCCGACTGGACCGAGGCATGGAAGCTCTTCCCCGGCGACGTGGCCTACGTCTACCACGCAGGCGTCTTCGCCTCGACCGTGCAGCAGTCGCTCGAGCGGGCGGGCTTCGCGATCCGCGCGCAGATCATCTGGGCCAAGGACCGACTCGCCCTCAGCCGCGGCGACTACCACTGGCAGCACGAGCCATGCTGGTACGCCGTGCGCGATGGGCGCAAGGGCCACCGCACCGACGACCGCACGCAGACGACGCTCTGGTCGATCCCCGCCCGGGACGACGCGGGCCACGGGCACGGGACGCAGAAGCCGGTCGAGTGCATGGAGCGGCCGGTGCGCAACCACCTGGCCGACCTGGTCTACGAGCCCTTTGCGGGGAGCGGCACGACCGTCATCGCCTGCGAGCGCACGGGGCGCACCTGCATGGCGATGGAGCTCGACCCCGGCTACTGCGATGTCGTGGTGCGCCGCTGGGAGGACTTCACCGGCCGCAAGGCCGAGCGCGTCCAGGCGGAGGGCGGCGAGTGAGGTCAGCCGAGGTCACGGCCGAGGCGCGCGGCGAGGCGCGCGAGGTGGTCGGCGTGGTGGCGGCTCTCGGCGAGGGCGCGCTCGCGGTCGCTGCCCGTCCATCGCTCGGCAAGGAGCGCCCACCGCAGGCGGCCGATGGCGGCGGCCTGCACCGCGTCCGCAAGGGGCAGGCTTGCGCCCGCCCCTTCAGCCGCCGCGCGCGCCGCGCGTCCCGCCTCCGCCAGCCGAGGATCGAGGGTGCCGTCCTCCATGGCCTACCGGCTCCTCACGATCTGCATCTGGAACTCGCGGCCGCCCTCGACCGCGTCGATCACGAGCCCGCGGTTCATCGAGAGGACGCCCTCGTCCTCGAAGGTCCGCACGCCGCCGATGCGGTCGGCCACCTCCGATGCGGCCTCCTCGAGCGCGTCCTGGTCGCCCGTCGCGGCCGCCTCGATCAGGCGGCGCAGCAGGTCCTCGATCTCCGTGTCGCGCATGGCTCAGGCACCTCCCTTCTTCGTGGAGGCGAACTCGCCCTTGCCAGCGCGGGCGAAGCGCGCGGCCGTGCCCTTGGCGCCGATCTCGCGGAGGATCGCCGCGTAGAGCGTCGCCTCCGGCGTCTTGCCGCCCGGGCTCGTCCAGAGTCCGCGCTTGGCCATCTCGGCGATCAGGTCCTTCGAGCGCATCGGCTTCCCGGCGTCGGCGAGGACGATCGCCGCGGCGTCGAGGGCGCCCATCTTCCGCGCCTTCTTCGGCTCGGCCTTCGCGCCCGGCTTCGGCGCCTCCTTGCGCGTGGCCTTGAGGCCCGGCGTCGCGAGCTTCGCGACCGCCGCGTCGAGCGCCATCGCCTTCTCGGCGATGCGCGGGTCGACCAGGGTCGCGGGCTTCTTCGCCTCTGGCTTCGGCGCGGGCTTCGGCGTCGCCTTCTTCGGCGCGGGCGCCTTCTTCGCAGCGGTCTTCGGGGCGGCAATCTTCACGTTCTTCGTCGCGGTCTTCATGTCAGGTCTCCTGCAATCTCAAAGGGTGGTGTTCGCCGGGACCACGTCCCAGCCGTTGGTGATCGGTCGGTACTCGGGCGGCCAGACCTGCGCCCCGCGCCGCTCCATCGCGTCGCAGAACCGGCTGCAGAGCTGGCCCGTGTTCACCCGCTTCTCGGCGAGCGCGTCCTTCACCGCGGCCGCCATGTCGGCGGGCGCGATGCGCGCGTTCCGCACCTCGAAGCCGAGGGCCTCGGTGGCGCGGTCGATCGCGATGTCCATCTCGCGCACCTCCGCGGCGAGCCGGGCGAGGACCTCGGCGCGCCTCTCCTGGAGGCTGGCGATCTCGGCGACCAGCCGGATCGCGTCGGCGGCCGCGGCGGGCGTGCGCTTCGTGCGTGCCATGGTTCAGGCTCCCTTCTTCGCGGCGGCGAGGCCGAGCTCGTAGGCGGCGAGGAGGGCGTCCTTGAGGCCCCACACCGAGACCTCGTGGAAGTCGAGGGCGTCGCGCTTGCGCTCGGCGAGCGTCTCGATCTCGAGGATGTTGCGGGCGATCGCCTCGATCGCCTCGTCGCGCTTCTTCGTGGCGCGGTTCGTCGTGCGGGCGTTGCTGTCGTTGCTGTTCTTCATCGCGTTCTCCTTTGCCGCACCTCGGCGGCGCGTGGCACATGTGGCCATGACGTCGCGGCGTCAGCAAGCGCACGCGGGGCTCATTTCCCGATAGTTCCGACAATTCCCGTGAGGTCCCAGATGAAGCCGCGACGTGCGGCCACGGAGGCCTTCCGTCTTGGACGCTGAACATGGAAAATCTGCGCCAGCGCGCGTGAATCCCGCCGCACTCGCCGTGGCCGACGCGGCGCGCCTCCTCGCGAAGGCGGGCGGCGAGCCCGTCACCGAGGCGATGATCCGCGCCGACATCGAGGACGGTGCGCCGACGAACCAGGACGGCACCGTGAACCTCGTGCACTACGCGGCATGGCTTGCTATGAAGACGAGGGAGGACGCCGGTGGCTGACGCTCCCCGCTTCGATCCGCGCAGGCTCCGCCCGGGCGAGCTCTGCCGCATCCTCAACTCGACGCCGCTCGGCGAGGTGACGAGCGAGCGCGTGCTGCAGCGTCACCGGAACCGTGCTGGCCTCCGCATCGACGACGGCACCGGCAAGGGCATCGACCTCTTCCGCTACGTCGCATGGCTCGCCGTGCGCCGCGAGCGCGGAGCGAAGCCGGAGCCCGCCGTGCCCTCGGGCCTCTCGGGCTACGAGCTCCACCGCGAGCGGGCGCGCCAGCGCAACGCGCAGCTCTCACTCTCCGGCCGCGACATCGGGGAACTCCCCGAGGTGGCCGACCCCGCGAGGAAGGGCGCATGCCGCACCGACTTCCGGTCCTTCTGCGAGCGCTACTTCCCGCAGACCTTCCGGCTTGCCTGGAGCGAGGACCACCTCCGCGTCATCGGCCGCATCGAGAACGCCGTGCTCGAGGGCGGGCTCTTCGCGATGGCGATGCCACGCGGCTCGGGGAAGACGAGCCTCTGCGAGACAGCCTGCCTCTGGTCGCTCCTCTACGGGCACCGGGAGTTCGTCGCGCTCATCGGAAGCGACGAGGAGCACGCGGCGAGCATGCTCGAGTCGATCAAGGCGGAGCTCGAGAACAATGACCTCCTGCTCGACGACTTCCCGGAGGTCTGCTTCCCGATCCGGTCGCTCGAGGGGATCCACCAGCGCGCGGGCGGCCAGCTCCACCTTGGCAAGCAGACTCACATCGGGTGGACCGCACGCGAGATCGTGCTTCCGTCGGTCGCGGGGTCGCCCGCGTCGGGCGCGGTCGTCCGCGTCGGCGGGATCACCGGCCGCATCCGTGGCATGAAGCACAAGCGACCGGACGGCGCGAGCATCCGACCGTCGCTTGTCCTGATCGACGACCCGCAGACGGACGAGAGCGCGCGCAGCCCGTCGCAGTGCGCCAACCGCGAGCGCATCCTCGCGGGCGCCGTCCTCGGCCTCGCGGGACCCGGTCGCAAGATCGCCGGACTCATGACGCTCACCGTCGTCAGGCAGGACGACCTGGCCGACCGGCTCCTCGATCGCGACAAGCACCAGGAGTGGCAAGGCGAGCGGACCCGCATGGTCTACGCCTTCCCCACGAACCAGCCGCTCTGGGACCGCTACGCGAAGGTGCGCGCCGAAGGGCTCCGCAGCGGGTCGGGCCTGCGCGACGCGACGGCCTTCTACCTCGAGCACCGGCGAGCGATGGACGAGGGAGCGCGGGTCGCGTGGGAGGCGCGCTTCAACCACGACGAGGCGAGCGCGCTGCAGCATGCGATGAACCTGCGCCTCCAGGACGAGGCCGCCTTCCACGCCGAGTACCAGAACGACCCGCTGCCCGAGGCGACGGCGCTCGACGACGAGCTGCTGACGGCCGAGGCGATCGCGGCGAAGACCTCCGGCATGGCCCGCGGCGAGCTCCCGATCGGCACCTCGCACCTGACCGCCTTCGTCGACGTGCAGGCGAAGTGCCTCTTCTGGTGCGTCGTCGCATGGGAGGACGACTTCAGCGGCACGGTCGTCGACTACGGGACGGAGCCCGACCAGAAGCTCCCCGCGGGCACCGCCTGGACGCTGCGCGACGTGAAGCGCACGCTCGCGGCGGCCAGCCCGCGCGCCGGGCTCGAGGGATCGATCTACGCCGGGCTCGAGCGCGCCGTCGAGCACCTCGTCGGCCGCGAGTGGCGTCGCGACGACGGAGCGATGGTGCGCGTGTCGCGGGTCCTGGTCGACGCGAACTGGGGCTCGTCGACGGATGTCGTCTACCAGTTCTGCCGCGAGACGAAGCACGCGGGCACGGTCATCCCGTCGCACGGCCGCTACGTCGGCGCGTCGAGCGTGCCGTTCAGCGACTACAAGCGCCGCCGCGGCGAGCGCGTGGGCCTCAACTGGCGCATCCCGACGGTGACGGGCAAGCGCGCCGTGCGGCACGTGACCTTCGACACGAACTTCTGGAAGAGCTTCGTGCACGCGCGCCTCGCCGTGCCGCAGGGTGACCCCGGGGCGCTCTCGCTCTTCGGGCGAGATCCACGTGTGCACGAGGTCTTCGCGTCGCACCTGACGAGCGAGTACCGCGTGAAGACCGAGGGCCGGGGCCGCGTGGTCGACGAGTGGAAGCTGCGCCTTGCCGGTGCGGACAACCACTGGCTCGACTGCCTGGTCGGCTGCGCGGTGGCGGCGAGCATGGAGGGATCGGTGCTCTTCGGCACGGACGCCAAGGTCGTGGCGAGGCCGAAGGTGCGGCTGTCTGCGATCCGCAAGGGAGGCCGGTGATGCCGCGCGAGAAGCGCACGGGGCTCGAGAAGGACGGCGCGAAGCTCGGGCTCTCCTGCCGTGGCTGCGGTTGCCAGCACCTCAAGGTCATCTACCTGCGGCGGCTCCCGAAGGGGCAGGTGCTGAGGCGTCGCGAGTGCAGGCACTGTGGGCGGCGCACCTCGACGCGGGAGTCGGAGTCCTGATCGTTCGATTGATCGAACGATCCGCGCGCCCGCGTGCGGATTGCCCGTTTCGACGCCCGCGCCGTGTCGGCACCCGGTGGATGCACTCCATCGCCGCTGTCCGTCCGTCCGCGCCGCGCCCCGACAAGCTCGACCTCGAGCTCCGGCTGTGCCCGTCGCGTGACCGGGAGGATGCCCTGCAGGAGGCCTGGCTCGCCGCGCTCGAAGGGCGCAACCCGGCCCGGGCGGTGAACACGTTCGCACAGCGCGAACGCAGGCACCGCCGCCGCGAGGCCGCGCTCGGCGTCGACGCAGGGCGATCCTTCCGGCTCTCCGAGCTTCGTGCGGCACGTGCCTCCGAACGTCGGCACGCCAAGCGCGAGGCATCCCTGTCGGCACGGGTGACGCCCCATGCCTGACGAGACGCCCTCCATCGCCGACGCGATCCGCGACAACGCCGCGGGCCTGAAGAAGGCCTCGAACGACGCGGGCAGTGTCGAGCAGCACCCGATCGCCGACCAGATCGCGGCCGACCGCTACCTCGCCTCGAAGCAGGCGATGTCGCGGCGCAACCGTGGCCTGCGGATCTCGCGCATCGTTTCCCCTGGCACCGGAGGAACGGCCTGATGGGCTGGCTCGCCTCGATCCTCGGCCGCAAGGCGACCGCAGCGCCGCGCGCGATCTCGATCCGCGCCCGCTACGACGCCGCCGCGACGACCGACGCCAACCGCAAGCACTGGGCGAACGCGGACGGCCTGTCCGCCGACGCAGCGGCCTCGCCCGAGATCCGTCGGATCCTCCGCAACCGCGCCCGCTACGAGTCGGCCAACAACAGCTACGCCGCAGGCATCGTCGCGACGCTCGCCAACGACGTGGTCGGCACCGGCCCGCGCCTCCAGGTCCTCACCGACGACGCGCAGGCGAACAACGAGATCGAGCGTGCGTTCAACGCGTGGGCGCGGTCGATCAACCTGGCCGACCGGCTCCGCACCATGCGCATGGCGCGCGCCCACTCGGGCGAGTGCTTCGCGAAGCTCGTGTCGAACCCCGCCGTCCCCGGCCCGGTGAAGCTCGACCTCGCGCTCGTCGAGGCCGACCGCGTGACCGGACCGGCGTGGGGCACGCTCACCTCGGACGAGGTCGACGGCATCGTCTACGACTCCGCCGGGAACCCCGTGGCCTACCGCGTGCTCAAGGAGCACCCGGGCGACCGCTCGCTCAACCTCGAGCAGGAGACGCTCCCCGCCTCGAAGGTGGTGCACTACTTCATGCCCTCGCGGCCCGAGCAGAGCCGCGGCATTCCCGACCTCGTGCCTGCGCTCCCGCTCTTCGCGCAGCTCAGGCGCTACACGATCGCCGTCCTCTCGGCCGCCGAGACCGCTGCGAACTTCGCGGGCACCGTTGAGACCGACGCTCCGGCGAACGGCGAGGCCGACCCGGTCGAGCCCATGGACACGATCGAGCTCGAGGCGAACTCGCTGCTCACGCTTCCCGCGGGCTGGAAGATGTCGCAGGTCAGGCCCGAGCAGCCCGCGACGACCTACGGCGAGTTCAAGCGCGAGATCCTGAACGAGATCGCGCGCTGCCTCAACATGCCATTCAACGTCGCCGCGGGAAACAGCTCTGGCTACAACTACGCCAGCGGCCGCCTCGACCACCAGACGTACTTCAAGTCCATCCGCATCGACCAGGCGCACATGGCCCGGACGGTGCTCGCCCGCATCCTCGCGGAGTGGTTCGACGAGGCGAAGCTCATCGAGTCGCTCGTCCCTCCGCGGGTGCGTGCGCTCGAGGCGCTGCCGCACCAGTGGTTCTGGGATGGCAACGAGCACGTCGACCCGGCGAAGGAAGCGACCGCGCAGGCGACGCGCCTGGCGAACCACACCACGACCCTCGCGAGCGAGTACGCCCGCCACGGCAAGGACTGGGAGGCGGAGCTCAGGCAGCGCGCCCGGGAGCTTGCCCTGATGGCCGAGCTCGGCATCGCGCTCCCGGCCGCGCCCGCGTCGCAGCCCGTCGACCAGTTCACGGAGGAGACCGATGACGACCCCGAGCCCTGAATCGCCCCGTTCGCTCAGCCTGTCGGCTCCCGTCGAGATGGTGCCGGTCGAGGCCAGCGCCGATGGCGGCGCGCCGGTCCTGAAGCGCTTCGCGATGAGCGCCTACACCGGCGGCGCGATGAGCCTCCGCGGATGGAGGCACCCGACCGTGATCGACCTCGCGGGCCTCGCCTGGAGCGCGAAGCCGCGGCCGATCCTCAAGGACCACAACCCGTCGCTGATCGTCGGGCACACCGAGAGCGTGTCCGTCGTGGACGGCGTGCTCCGTGTGGCCGGTGTCGTGAGCGGCGGCGGCGCGGTCGCGCGCGAGATCGTCGACGCGGGGATGAACGGCTTCCCGTGGCAGGCGTCGGTCGGCGCGCACGCGGTGGCGACGGTCGAGGAGTCCTTCTTCGAGCGCCGGTACGTCGGCGACCAGGCGGGGCCGGGGCTGATCGCTCGGGTGCTCACGCAGTACGACGACGTGGCGCTTTATCCGCCGGCGTATCTCCATCCAACGGTCGGAGAGTCGAAGTCCAACCCGGACGCGCCCGTGTTCCTGAAGGCGGCGCATCTCTTCGCGGGGACGTGGGTGGAAGAGAATCGGCAACGCTACTCAAGAATATGGCACGCGAACGAATCACCTCGCTGATTGAGCCCTCAGCCTCAGGCTGTTCAACACCACGCTCACACTACTGAACGCCATCGCCGCGCTCGCGATGATCGGCGAGAGCAGCCACCCCGTAAACGGCAACAGCACGCCCGCAGCGATGGGGATGCCGACAACGTTGTAGAGAAAAGCCCAGAAGAGGTTCTGCCTGATCGTGCGCATGGTGGCGTGCGACAGGGCAATGGCCTGGGGAACGGCCCGGAGGTCGCCACGCATCAGCGTGATGTCAGCGGACTCCATCGCCACGTCGGTTCCAGTCCCGACCGCCAGGCCGACATCGGCTTGCGCGAGCGCGGGGGCGTCGTTGATGCCGTCGCCGACCATGCCCACGACGTGGCCCTCGGCCTGAAGGGCCTTGACCTTGTCCGCCTTGTCTTTGGGCAGAACGTCGGCAAAGACCACGTCGACGCCGACCTGCGAGGCGACCGCTTCGGCCGTTCGTTGATTGTCCCCGGTCATCATGACCACACGGAGCCCGAGCGCGTGCATCGTGGCGATGGCCTCCTTCGACTCAGGCCGCACCGTGTCGGCGACCGCAATGATCCCCGCTTCGCGGCCGTCCACGGCGACGAACATGGGCGTGCGCCCCATCGCCGCCAGAGCAGCGGCCTTCTCTGTCAGCGTGGACGGGATAGTGCGGTGAGCCAGCAACACGGCCTTCCCGATCAGCACGGCGCGCCCGTCAACTTGTGCCTCGACGCCATGCCCGACAACGGCCTGGAAGCCGATCGGCTCGGTGAGGGGCAGTCCGCGTGCCGCGGCCTCGCGGACGATCGCCGCGGCGAGCGGGTGCTCGCTGTGCTGCTCGGCCGATGCGGCCAGCCGCAGCAACTCGCGTTCATCGAGCGGCCCCCCCGCACCGCCGGGTGCCGGGATGATGTCCGTCACGGCGGGTTTGCCGTGCGTGATGGTGCCCGTCTTGTCGAGCACAATGGCCGTGAGCTTGTGGGCGGTCTCCAGCGCCTCGCCGCCCTTGATGAGGATGCCCTTCTCCGCGCCGCGTCCCGTGCCCACCATAATCGCCGTCGGCGTTGCCAGCCCCAGGGCGCACGGGCACGCGATGATGAGCACGGATACGGCCGTGACCAGCGCCATGCCGAGCCGCGAGTCCGCCGGCGATGCGAACCACCAGACCACGAACGTCACGAGGGCGATGGCGATGACAATGGGCACAAACACGCCGCTGATCTTGTCGGCCAGGCGGGCGATCGGGGCCTTGCTGCCCTGGGCTTCCTGCACGAGCCGCACGATTTGCTGGAGTGCGGAGTCGGCCCCGACCTTGGTCGCCACCAGCCGCAGCGCGCCGGTCGTGTTCATCGTTGCGCCAAAGACGCTGTCGCCGGCCGCCTTCTCGACCGGCACGCTCTCGCCGGTGAGCATCGACTCGTCCACAGCGGACTGGCCGCTCTCAACACGTCCATCCACGGGGATCTTCTCGCCGGGACGAACCAGCACGCGATCACCAACGACGACAGATTCGATTGGCACGTCCTGCTCGGTGCCGTTGCGCACGACACGAGCGGTCCTGGCCTGCATGCCGATGAGACGCTTGATGGCCGCACTCGTCCGTCCCGTGGCCCGGGCCTCGAAGTACTTGCCCATCAGGATCAGGACGATGATGACCGCGGCGGCCTCGTAGTACACGGGCACCATGACCATGCCGCCCATGGTGCCTTCGGCGTGTGCGGTATGCGCCGCGGCTCCGCTCACTCCAGCGAAGAATCCCGGCCAAATCGTCGCCGCGAGCGAATAGAGGTACGCCGCACCGGTGCCCATCGCCACGAGCGTGTCCATGTTGGCGCTGAAGTGCCGCAGGCCCTTCCATGCGGAGCGAAAGAACTGCCACCCGCACCAGAACATGACCGGCGTCGTCAGCGCGAGCTGGAGCCAGTTGATCCACGGAACGTTGAACGCCTCGATCTTCCCGTGGGACATCGCGATGACCAGCACCGGCAGCGAGAGCACCGCGCCGACGATCATCTTGGTGAGCAGCCGACGCGTCTCGGCCTCGCCCACGTTCATGTGGGCCGAGTGGTCCTCACCCTCAGCACCGCGGCTCATCGCGTGCCCGGCGTGCGATCCAACTCCCTGCGCCGCCAGCATGGCCGCATGGTCGTGGCCCGCGTGCCCATGCGGAGGATTCACCGCATTGTGCCGCGCCTTAGGCACGACGGCCTTGTAGCCGATGTCGTCCACCGCCTTCGCCAACTTCTCCGGCCCGGTCGCCGCTGGGTCGTACTTCACCGTCGCCACCTTGGTGGCGAAGTTCACGCTCGCCGACTCGACGCCCGGCTGCTTGCCCAGGCGCTTCTCGATCCGGTTCGCGCACGAGGCGCAGGTCATCCCCTCGATGGGCAGGTCGGCCCGTTCGATGGCGGTCTTGGCGGTCTGGTCTGTCGGTGCGGCCGCGCCGCCATGCTGATGTTCATGGGCGTTCGTCATCATCGTCCTTCGCTTTCTCGGCCATCCTCAGGGGGTGGCCGCCGTCGTCATCCGCTCGGCTGTGGGGCGAGCTGCGGCGTTGGCCGCAACATCCTTCTTGAACACCGCCCCCGCGATCACCACGCCAACCACCACCGCGGCCACCGCCGCCGCCACGATCAGCGGCACAAACCGCTTCCACCCCGTCGCCGGTGGCTTGTCGTCATGTGGGCGGTGGCATCCGCAGTGGCAACTCATGGTGAACCTCGCTTCCGTGCATCCTTACCGCGCGATCTTGCCGACCAGCGCGACCAGTTCATCCACCATCGCGGCCTGCTGGGCCTTGTCCCCGTGCATGGCGTTGTTTGCGCAGTGCGACAGGTGGTTCCGCAGCAGGTTCTTGGCGACCGACCGCAGCGACTCCTGCACCGCCGCGCACTGCTGGATGATGTCGGCGCAGTAACGGTCCTCGTCGATCATCGCGGCGATGCCGCGCACCTGCCCCTCAATCCGCTTGAGGTGTTTGAGGTTCGCTGCCTTGAGGTCGGGGTCCACCCCCGCCGCGTGCGCGCCAGGCCCGACGCCATCGCGCGCGGCCTCCAGCCCAGCCGCAGCGCCGCACCCGCAGCACGCCGTGCTGGCCGCGCCATCCTCTGGTGTGTGCGCTGCGCCGCTCACACTCGCCCCGCTTCTGGCGGTGCCCGCTCGTCCATTGCTCACCGAACTCTGCTTCGTCATGGGTGATGACCTCTTCGTTGTCCACATTGCTCGCCGCAACGCACGCCGCTCTCAGCCGCAGCATCTGCCCCGCGCGGCATCCTTCTTCGCGCCGCCGCAGCACGAAGCGCCGGGGACCGCTTGAGCAGCGGTTCCCGCCGACACCTCGCTCGCCTTCGCCTCGTACCCGGCCTCGCCCAGCGCGTTGACGGCCCGGGCCACGGTCAACACGTCCAGCGCGGTGATCTGCGCACTGCCCACCGCGACCGACCGGACGCCCACGCCCGGCACGGCGGCCAGCGCCTCGGTGACGGCCCGCACGCAGTGCCCGCAGGTCATGCCGTCGATGGTGAGCGTGAACGAGGCCGGGCCGGCGGTGGTGGAAGAGAGATTCGTCGTGGTCGTGTTCATGGCTGGTTTCCTTTCCGAAGTATACTCCCCCCCAGTATGTACGTCTAGTTCGATGCCCGGGTTCGCACACGGTTACACCAAGGCACAACGTTGCAGCGCCACACCGCCGCGCAGGGACACCATTCCATAGACCGAAAATCAAATCTCTAGCGCAATAGGCCGCCCGCCGCCCGCTCCAGCTCGATCCCGGCGAGCGCCCCATCACGCTCAAGGTCGAGCAGCGTCCGACGGGCCTCGATCAGTTCACGCTGGGCATCGAGGAGCACGGTCACATCGGCTTGGCCCGCCTTGAGCGCGGCCTCGGCAAGCGTGAGGTTCCGCTCAGAGAGGGCCAGCACCGTGGCGCGGTACTGCTCGGTGAGCCGTGACGCGGTGTCCAGGTCGATCCACGCCGTGCGGGCTTCACGGACGGCCCGCTGCGAAGCGGCTTCATAGGAGGCGAGGGCAACGCGGGCGAGCGAGCCGGCCTTGGCGATCTGCGCGGCGTTGGTGTCGAAGATCGGGATGCCGACTTCAAGCACCGGGCCGAGGGACTTGCTGCCGTCGGTCTCGCGCCCGAAGTCGGCTCCCAGCCCGAAGTCCCGCAGGCGGCTCTTCTCTTCGGTTGAGAGGTCGGCTTGTTGCGCCGTCACGACCGAACGGGCCGCAGCTACGTCCAGCCGCTGCGCGAGCGCGAGGGCGACCGCGCCCGACTCGTCGATGGGGGGAGCGAGCGGCATCGAGCCCGCTGCATCAACGGACCACTCGGCGCTCTCGGCCGCGAAGCCGATGAGTTCGAGCATGATGCGGCGCTCCTTCGCCAGGTCGCGGGCGACGAGCGCACGCTCGGCCTCGGCCTTGGCCAGTTGCTGGCGGTCGCGGTTGACGTCGAGCGTTGTCCCCTCGCCACCGCGCACGCGGGCGTCGAGCGAGTCGATGGATTTGCGGATGGTTGCGAGATTCTCATCGGACAGGGCGAGTGCTCTCTCGCCGAAGGCGATGCGTGCGTGCGTGGCCTTCACGTCCGCGACCAGTCGCAGCGCCTTGTCGGAGACATCAAGCACGGTCTGGTTGAGACGGGCGTCGGCGGCCCTCACCTTGCCGTCTCGGAGCCACAACGCCGTGAACGACTGCACCACCAAGGCACCGATGGACGTGCCCCCGCTCACGGGATCGACCGGGAACCACGCCAGTACGAGCACCGGATTCGGAAGCAGGCCCGCCTGCACCAAGTCCGCCCGCGACGCGGCGATCTGCTCGACCTGCGAGCGAATCTCGCGGTTATTGCGGAGAGCCATCACGAGCGCCGCCTCTCGCGTCAGGGGCGAGCGACCATCCCACGTCGTCAAGGCCGTCTCCCACGGCTGCGTCCAGTCGGGCGTCACGCCGGAGCGATCGCCGATGGTCGAAGCGGCACGGCCGAAGTCGGGTGTGGGATCAAGCGAGGCGCACCCGCCCGCGATAATCGCGAGCGCGAGGGCAAGCGTCGCGGGCGTGCGAGTGTAGAGGAAACGCTGGCGGATCGGCTGGCGGATCATGCGGAGGGTCTCCAAGCGGGAATCGGCCCACACCGCGTCGGCGGGGCGGGACGGTGGGTGCGATCACTTGTGCTCATGGCCGGTGCTCGCGCCGTGCCCGGTCTCGGGCTTCGCGGAGGCGTCAGCGGCGGCCTTCTTCTCCGCCCGGCTCGACCAGTGCAGGTGGGCAATCTTCGGGGCCCCGCCTTCATCGACGACGACGTAGGTCACGGCGGCGAGGAACTTGCGCGGCGCATCGGGGTGGTTGGGGTCGGGCACGGTGAACGAGCCGATCTGGCGGACGATCGAGGTCGTGCCGAAGGTCTGCACGTCCTCCTTCGCCACGGTCATGACGAAGCCGGGCATCTCCTTGAACTCGGGCAGCAGGTGGTGATCCCGGTAGGTCTCCCATGTTCCCTCATCGCCCGCGTTCTCGCTCACCGTCGCGCGGCCCTTGTCCAGGAAGAGCGCGTTCAACGCCGTCGCGTCCGCCTTTCCGCAGGCGGCGAGATAGTCACGCGCGACCTTCAGAGCCGGGTTGCTCGCCGCGTTGATCGCCGCGACCGCTTCGGGTGCCATCTTGGTCAACATGGCCATCTTCGCCTCGTCGGACTTGCGGTCCCACTTGCGGTCGCAGCCGGGGCAGCAGAAGCCGATAGTCACGCCCTTGAACTGGCGCGTGGGCGATTCGGCATCCACCTCGTTCTCCATGATGGGGCAGAGTTTGTTGACGGGCTTAGACGCACCTTGGGCCGGTGCTGATGCGGCGGGTTGCGTAGGCGTAGCGGCCGGCGGCTGGGGCTGCGCCGCCCAAGCGGCAGCACTGATGATTCCAGCGCCGAGCACGAGCGCGGCGAGTGAGCGGGTGAACACGATGGGGGATTTCTTCATGGGTTTGACTCCGGGAAACGTGGAATGGAACTGTTGAACGAACGATGGGCAGCCCATCGGTGTGGGCACACGGGATGCCACCGCGTCGGCTCTCGCGCAGCGCGGCGGCGACGATCACTTCTTCACGTACTCGCTGGGATCGAGCACCTCCTTGGGCGAGGTCTTGGCGAGCAGCACGTACTCGTCGATGCACGGCGGGCAGCAGAACTCGTAGCTCTTGCCGCCGATGATCCAGGTGAACTTGGGGTTCGCCTTGGTCATCGTGATCGGGCAGATCTTGTCCCCGGCCTTGGGCTTCATGTCGTGCTTGGCCATCTTGCCCTTGAACTTCTCGCCCGCCGTCACCGAGCCGTTGGCCTTGATGTCGGCCTCGGTGTAGATGCCGCCGGGCGTCAGGTAGAGCGCCCGCTCTTCGTCCGCGTCCACGCCCGCGGGCATGGCGTCGTCGCCGTCATGTCCGCCCTTGGCCGATGATGCCGCGATCGCCGCGACGAAACTGCTCATCCGGTCGGTGTCGCTCATCGAGTCCCACTTAGCGGCAGAGGCCGCATCGTGGAAGGCGACGGCCTGGCCCTTGAAGTCGCGGGTGATCTTCGCGTCGGCCGCGTCGGCGGTGATGGGGCAGACGGTGTTGGCCGGGGCGGTGCTCACCGGCCCCTTCTCCACCGTGAATGTGAAGGGCACCGTCAAGACCTTCTCCTTCTCGGCGGTGCCAACGTTGAACTGGCCCCACGCCTTGTAGATTCCCGGCTCCTTGAAGTGGGCCTCGAAGTCCACCTTTGGCCCGCCCATGCCCTTGCCCGCGTCCGCCGCCTTGGGAGCAGCGCCGCCGTGGCCCGCGTGCTCGTCCTTCTTCGCCTCTGCGCCATGTCCGCCATGCGCATCGTGCCCGCCTGCCCCGTGCTCGCCACCTTCGTGCGGATGCGCGTGGACGAACTGCGTACCGTCCTGGCTGATGATGACCAGGTGCCCCATCGCGCCCAGGTACGGGCGGAGGGTGGTGACGGGCTTGCCGTCCTTGGTGATGGTGAACGCCATGTGCGCCTTGCCACCCGCCTTGATCGCGCCCTCGGTGTCGAGTGCGACCGTGAAGCCGTCGATGGTCTTGGGCTTGTCAGCATCGACCGTCAGCGGAACGGCGGCCTTCGCCGCTCCCGTCGCCGTCACCCTCACCGGCACCACCTGCTGCGGCGAACCCTTGGGCGTGAAGTCGAAGTAGAGCGTGTACTCGCCCCCGGCGGGGAAGGTCATCGGGATGGTGAACGCGCCATCGGCGCGCCGCGTGGGATGCTCGTGCGCGAACCACGAGAGGTCCTTGCTCACCGCCAGCAGGTGCAGCACCTTCTCGTGGACGGTGTCAAGGTCCTTGATGGGCGTTCCCTTGGCGTCCTTGAGCGTGAAGACCATCGGCGCGGCCTTCCCGGCTTCGATCGCCTTGCCGCCGTCGACAGCAACCGTGACCGTGTGCGTGACCGGAGCCGTCTCCGCGCCATGCGCGTGATCGTGCCCATCGGCCATCGCGGGCGCGAGCGCCGCGACCTTGGCCGCCGCCGCCTTCACCGGCGCGAACGCCGCCTTGCTCTTGGCGACATCGCCGGCATCGGCGATGTTGTGCAGGTTGTCCGCCGCCTCGGCGAGTTCTTTGCTCGCGAGGTTGATGTCCTTGACCTTCTCGCGCGGCACGCCACTGTCCTTGGCGAGCGACAGCGCCCCAAGCGTCTTGGCGAGCGTGGCAACGGCGTTGGCCTTGTCGGAGACACCCGCGATGGACCCGCCCGCAAGAGCGGCATCCATCGCCTTCACATCGGCGGCGATGCGCTGGGCCGCATCGGCGAACGACCCGGCCTTGGCGACCTCGCCGTGCGCGTGGCCGTCGTCCTTGTGGCCGGGCTGGCCCCCTGCGCCCGGCTTGTCATCGCCGTGGCTGTGCTGGGCGAGAGCACTCGGCGCGGTTGCGAGTGCAAGGCCGGATGCGAGGATCAACGACAGGACCGGAAGACGTAAACGATTCATGACTGGGCTCCTTGATCTGAGGCCGCTGAGCGGCCGGGTTCGGGTGATGCAGAGGCGGACGAGCTGCCACGATCGCTCGCCCCTGCTGGTGTGGCGACGGTGGGTGTTGAGTGGCTTTCGATCGTGGTCGGCACGGGTTGGCTCGGTGCGTGCTCGCCGTGCTTCTCGGCGTGTTCCCGCGCCAGCCGCTCGGCGGCGGTCTTGCCGAAGCGGTAGAAGACTGCCGGGGTGACGAAGAAATCCAGCAGCGTGCTGGTGATGAGGCCGCCCAAGATGACGACCGCCACCGGATACAGGATCTCCTTGCCCGGCTCGCCCTTGCTGAGCACCAGGGGAATCAGGCCCAGCCCCGCCGTGACGGCCGTCATGAGCACCGGGGCGACGCGCTCCTGGCTGCCTTGGATGATGAGCTCCTTGCTCCACGGGCGGCGCTCCTCGGTCATGAGGTGGATGTAGTGGCTGACCATCAGCACGCCGTTGCGGGTGGCGATGCCCGTGAGCGAGATGAATCCCACCAGCGAGGCCACGCTGAACGGCTCGCGCGTGATGGCGAGCGCTGCGACACTCCCCAGGAACGCGAAGGGGACGTTGAGCATGATCTGGATGGCGACCATGCCCGAGCGATAGTGCGTGAAGAGAATGACGAAGATCGCAATGAGCGAGCCCGCGCCAAGTGCCAGCAGCAGGCGGGTCGATTCTTGCTGGGCCTCGTACAGGCCGCCGTACTGGATCGTGTAGCCCTGAGGGAGTTGGACATCCATCGCCACTGACTTCTTGATCTCCTCGACCGTCGAGCCCAGGTCACGGCCCCGGACATTGGCAGAGACGACAATGCGGCGTCGGAGACTCTCGCGCTGCACCTCGTTTGGGCCGAGTTTTTCGACGATCTCGGCGACATCCTGCACGAGCACGATCGCGCCAGTCGGTGACACCAGCCGCACGAGGCCCAGCGCGGTCGGATCGGTGCGGTGGCGGTCGTCCAGTGTCAGCGTGATGTCGAAGACCTTCAGGCCATCGAGTACTTGGCCCACGACCTTGCCCTTGGTGGCTGTCTCCATCGCGTCGGTGAGCGTCGCGGGCGTGAAGCCGACGCGGGCCGCCGCCTCGCGGTTGACGCTGATGTGCAGCTGCGGGATCAGCACCTGCTGCTCAACCTGCAGGTCGGCGACGCCGGGGATGCCTTCCATCGCGGCTTTGGTCTGCTCCGCGAGCGTGCGGAGCGTGCCGAGGTCGTCTCCGAAGATCTTGATGGCGACCTGGGCGCGGACGCCCGAGAGCAAGTGCTCGATGCGGTGGCTGATGGGCTGGCCGATGCCCGTGGCGACGCCGGGGAAGGCCGCGAGCTTCTCCTCGATCATCGAGAAGACCTGTTCGCGCGGCAGGATGTCTTTGACTGCGGGCGGCTTGCGGCCCGCAGGTGTCGTGTGCTTGTCGGGCTCTTTCGCCTCTTCCTTGGTCCAGAAGTCAACTTCGATCTCGCTGGCGTTGACTCCCAGCGCATGCTCATCCTGCTCGGCGCGGCCGGTGCGACGTGCCGTGCTCTTGACCTGCGGGATTGAAAGGATCATCTCCTCGGCCTTGGTGCCAAGTTTGTTGGACTCGTCCAGCGACACGCCCGGCTGGCCAAAGAACGAGACGACGGCCGTGCCCTCGTTAAAGGGCGGCAGGAACTCCGAGCCAAGGCGCGTGACGACAAACAACGCCACCGCGACCAGAGCTCCGAGCGTTCCCAGCACCGCGACAGGACGCGGCATGGAGATCGAATAGGACTTGAGCGCCAGCCACTTGCAGGCCCGCAGCAAAGCCCCGTCCTTGCCGTGCTGCATGCGCTTGATGCCCGGGAGCAGGTAGTACGCCAGCACGGGCGTGACCGTGAGCGCCACCAACAGCGATGCGAAGATGCTCACGATGTACGCGGTGGCCAGCGGGGCGAAGAGACGCCCTTCGATGCCCGGCAGAAAGAACGTGGGCAGGAACACGAGGTTGACGATGACCGTCCCCAGGATGATCGGGTTGCGGATCTCGCTGGAGGCGTCGAAGACGACCTGCGCGATCGGCTTGGGGGTGGCAGTGCGGCGGTTCTCGCCCAGGCGGCGGTAGACATTCTCCACGTCGACCACCGCGTCGTCCACGAGTTCGCCGATGGCGACCGCCAGGCCGCCCAACGTCATGGTGTTCACGCTCAGGTCCAGCCAGTGGAAGACCAGGAACGTCGTGATGATCGAGAGGGGCAGCGCCGTGAGCGTGACGATCGTCGTCCGCACGTTCATGAGGAAGAGGATCAGAACGATGACGACCAGGATCGCGCCGTCTCGAAGGGCTTCAAAGACGTTGCCGATCGATGACTTGATAAAGTGTTCCTGACGGAACACATCGGCATTGATCTCGATTCCCTTGGGGAGCGTGGGCCCGATCTGTTCCAGCGTCTGGTCGAGTGCCCGCGTGAGGGTGATCGTGTCGGCCCCCGGCTGCTTCTGGATCGCCATAATGACAGCGGGCGTGCCGTTGTCCGACCCGTCGCCGCGCTTAATGGTGGGACCGGCCTCGATGACCGTCGCCACGTCGCGCACCAGCACCGCCCGCGGCGGGCTGACATGGTCGCCGGGCTTCGTAGCGACAAGGGACAGCGCAATGTCGTCTGCGGTCTGTACCCGCCCGATGTTGCGGACGACAAGTTCCTGCGAACCGCTGACCACGAAGCCGCCGCCTGTGTTCTGGTTGGCGGCGGCGAGGGCCTTCTCGATGTCCTCGATGGTGAGATCGAACAAGCGGAGCTTGTCGGGATCGACCTGGACTCGAAACTGCTTGAGATCGCCACCCATCGCCGTTACCTGGGCGATGCCCGGGATCGAGAGGATCGCCGGACGCAACGTGAACTCGGCGACCGTGCGCACATCCATCGGCGTGAGTGTTTTGCTGGAAACACTGATCAGGGCGATCTCGCCCATGATGCTGGTGGCGGGCGTCATGACGGGCACGACGCCGGGGGGCAGCTTCTCCGTGATCGTGCCCATCCGCTCGGTGACGACCTGGCGGTTGTACTTGAGATCCGTGCCCCACTGGAACTCGACGAAGACGATTGAGAGCCCAAGCGATGAAACGCTCCGCACCCTTTCGACGCCCGGCGAGCCGTTGACGGCGGTTTCGATGTTGTACGTGACCTGGGCCTCGACCTCCTCCGGTGCAAGCCCGGCGGCCTCGGTCATGATGGTCACGACCGGACGGTTGAGGTCGGGCAGGACGTCCGTGGGTGTCCGCAGCGTCACGTACATCCCATAGACGGAGACGAGCAGCGCGGCGATCAGCACCAGCACGCGGTTGTTCAAGGATGATCGAATGATCCAGTTGAGCACGGGGAAGTTCCTCGGGTGGCTGTCGGGTGTGGAGCGCGGACTCAGTGATCAATGCGAGTGGCCGTGGCCGTCACCAGACTTGGCAGGCTCAGCGACGGGTTCGGGAGCGCCGGGCACGAATCCACGGAGTTGCGACAAGCTGAACGCGCCGCTAACCGCCACGACATCGCCGGGCACGAGACCCTTGACAATCTCGATGACCCGGTCATCACGCACGCCAACGGCGACGTCGCGCTTCTTGAAGACCTCATTCTCGCCCTTGCCCTCTCGCACGAACACGTACTGCATCGGGCCTTCCTTCACGACCGCCGACGCAGGCACCACGACTGCGCCGTCGTTTGTCGAAAGCACCAAGCTCAGGTCTACGAACTGTCCTTGTCGCAGCAGCCCCTGCGGGTTATCAACGTCGATGATGACGTGCGCGGTGCGTTTGGACGCATCGATCACGGGACTGAGGAACCGAACAACTCCTTCGGCAACAACCTCGCTTGCTGCGGCCACGCCTCGCCGGACCCGCACCTTTGCGTTCGGCGCTGCCTCCACCCGCGAGAGCAGGCCTTCGGGCAGTTCTCCCTCGATCTGCACCCGCGAGAAGTCACCGATGCTCACAATGGGGCTTCCAGCAACAACACCCTCACCGATCACTGCCGTTCGGCTCACGACCACGCCGTCCAGCGGCGCGAGGAGGCGGATGACACCCGCCGCATCGGTGCCCGCTCCAGCCGGGAGCGTGGCTCGGAGGGCTTCGACGGACGCCAGCGTGGCCTCGATCTGACGACGCAACGAATCGGCGTCGGTCCTTGCCTGTGCGAGGGAGACCTTGCGGAGCGATGCGTCGGCGCGGAGACGGATCGCCTCGCTTCGACGCTGTGCCAGCAGGTTCGCCGACACGCTCTCGCCGGCGGACACCAACCGATCGACCTCCGCTTCGGCGAGCGCTGCGCTCTGTTCGGACGCAGGAGCCTCGATATCGAGCGACGCGATCTGCGACGTCGCCCGCTTTTGCTCGGCGCTGAGTCGCTCGGCTTCCGACTCCAGCCGTCGGACCTCGAACAAGGCCCGGGCCAGTTCCGGTGACTCAACTTCCGCGATTAGATCGCCCTTGTGCACACGATCGCCGGGTTGCACCGCGATCGAACGGACGACACCCGCGTAGGTCGCTGAGACCCCGGCGAGCGCCCCGGGCTGAGCGCGGACCATCCCGGTGAGACGGACAACGTCCTCGACGTTGCCAAAGTCCACTTCGGCGGTCTTAAGCCCGATGGCGAAGGCGGTCGCTTCGGTGACCTTCTTAGGGGCGTTGGGGTCAAACGTCGCGCCCGTGGGCTTGCCGTGACCTTCGTGCGCGTACACAGGAATCAGGTTGGCCGCGGTCGCGAGCGCCAGTGCGCCCGCTGCCAGGGCCGCGCGTGAGCGGACCATGAGTGATCTCCAAATGAGGACGGGGAACCGAAATGTGGTGGGGGATGCACCCGCCGCGCCGTGACGCGAACAGGGCTGTGAGCGCAACGCGACCATGCGTTAGCCGAGTGGTGCTCGACAACGGCTGGTCTCAGGTCGTCTTGCTACACGATGAGCGCGCAATGCATGCGCAGCAGGCTGGTCGGAGGTCGGGCACAGGCCCAAACTTCGCCGCTCACGAACGTGAGGGAAGGTTCCGGAGCAGCCCACGCAACCGTGGTCCAGTTGAGAATCGCAACGAGCACCGCGGTCGGCAACTCGATGGTCGGCTTTTCGCCCGCCATCATCTTGGCCTGATTCTTGCCACAGGTGCAGTCGTGCTGGTCGGACCCATCCTCGGGCGAGACCGGTCCCTGATGGTGATCGCCACCGGAATCGCTTCCCTTTGAGCCGGAGTGGTGGCATCCTTTGTGGTCGTGCTCTTTCGCCGCGAGCTGACGGTCCCCATCAACCGAGGAAGCTGGCACACAGGAAGCACATGCACTCAACCACGAGTGGAAGTTGCAGCAGCAGAACGGCACCACCACCGCCAGAAGCAGGGCGACGAAGGTCCGGAAATGGCTGCTGGGGGAGAGCATACCGGGGGGGAGTATATCGGCTACACAGCTGGTACGTCAACAGCCCGGGTCCGGTTCGGTGGCGCAGGTTCGTACCCCGGCTCCGTCGCGCGTAAACCGACCTTTTCAGTCCAAAACTCCACATTGAACCCAGAGAAACGGTTCGCGGTGGTTGTGGATACGGAGTTCCCAAAGCGGGTTGACCGAGAACGGTCAACCCGCTTGTTCATTGATCGGGGACGCGGAAACATCGATCCTGATGAGCTGGGGCATCTTCGCGCTCTCTGCCGCTCTCTCGGATTCTCGCATCAACCCTGCTCGCGCCGATCCGTGGGTCCGTGAAGTCGCCCCGCGAGAGGGGTTGCTCTCACGCGCTCTCTGCTCTCGGGTTACAGGTTGTGCAGCTGAATCGCGATCTTGGCAGCACCACGACCTGACACCGGCGGCCCAACGGCAAATGAGATAGGTAGGGGCGCATGTGCCCCGCCGTTCCGCCGCAGACACGAAAGCCGATCTTCTTCAGACCCTGCACCTGACACTTCGCGGCAAGCGGCAGATGTAGCAAGTAGAGGGACCGTTCGATTCGAGGCTCAGCGCGATGTCGACCAACTCAAAGCCGCAGATCGTCACCGATGACCACGCCCTTGCAGCGCGCATCAACCGCATCGGGCAGATGCCGCCGCGCGAGCTGCGGGAGGCGTATCGCCACGCCTTCGGTCGGGAAACGACTTCGGGGAACCGAGCCTGGCTTGTCCGAACGATCTCGAATCGCCTGCGCGAGATCGAGGAGAGCCACCAGCAGCCACAGGCGCTCGCGATGGCCCGGGTGGTGGCGAAGGATCTCGGCTGCGAAGAGGCTCTCGCGCGCTACCTCCAGACCCTGCCGCCGGTCGCCCCCTGCCGCGAATGCCTGAGGAGGCCTTTGACACTCTGCCCGCAGAAGGTGCCCGCGACCCACGGATCCCGCCGGCCGGCACCGTGCTTGTCCGGCACTTCGGTGATCGCGACTACCGCGTGACCATCACCGACGAGGGCTTCATGCTCGGCAGGCACCGCTACCGCCCGCTGAGCGCGGTCGCGAAGGCGATCACGGGCAAGCACTGGAATGGGTTTCTGTTCTTCAGACTTGGCGAGGCCGCGCCCTCACTGTGAGTCCCACGGAAGCACCGCCAGCATCGATACGCTCGGTCGGGCTCACGTCGACACCGATGAGGTCGATTCACTGTGCCGTGCGCGCGGCTCTGTGGGGGACACCGGACCTGAACGGGTCTTTCGCATGGGCGTGGGATGAGCACGGTCCGGCGGTCGTTATCGTGCTCGGCATGGACTGGACTACGTACTTCGCAAAGGGCCGTCAAGAGCGATCGCTCCCGGGAGTTGTCCTCGACGTCGAGTCACTCGACGGCATCGACATCGGCGCAGAGCGCACGAACCGAGTGCAGATCACCGCGACGAGCGATCACGTCCTCTCAGTCGAGGACATGCCGAACCTCGTCGAGTTCCTTGATGTCGCGGCGCGCGCACTCGGCCGGTGCGCGGCGGGGCCGTCGAAGTGGACGGCACTCGTCCTGACGGTGCGCGCGGAGTCGGGCTCCATCGGCGCGCTCCTCATTGACGAGGGCGACGCGCTCGCGCGATCCGGTGCGATCGTCATGATCTCCCTCACGAGCCTCGAGGAGCAAGCTGCGGAGAGGCCGTGGGCGGACGAGGATCCCGAGGGTTTCGAGCGGGCGGACCGCGCGCTGCGGGAACGCGTGCGAAGCGCCATCTCGCGCGCAGCCGGTACTGAGCCGGCGCGCTCGAGCATCGCAACGCTCCGGTCGCAGACGCCGATCGCGATTCTCGTCGACCCCGTCGGCGAGGTGGATCCAGCGGACTTCGTCCCGATCATGGTCCCGTAGATTCGCACCAGTTTCGATCGGGACCGATGATTCTCTCTTTGGCCTTCGATGTAGGCGCAGCGACAACCAGAGGGCGAGGGGTGGTCTGACAGCGTCGATTTCAGAGCCCCAGAGACACGACGCCCGGATGTCGAAACCCGGTGAGGTGCATGGCGTGTCCCGGTTATGCCCGGGGGCCTGAGATGCGGCAGAGATGTCCAGGATACCGCACGATTCCAGCCACAGCTCGTCAGCGTTCTGCATAGCAAAGATTGTCTCACTCTCCCTCAATGCGGCGGGCTGTCTGGTCGGAGCATCTTGAAAAGTCGGTCAGAGCGCAGGACTCTCAGTCCATTCCCAACCACGAGCACACTGGCCCCAACGTCGGCCACCACAGCCATCCACATCGTGGCCCCCCCTCCCACCGCCAGGCCGAAGAAGATCACCTTGATGCCGATGGCCAGCGCGATGTTCTGGGTCAGAATCGCCCCGGTGCGGCGAGAAAGCAGCACGAATTCCGGCAGACCGCGAAGGTCGTCCTGCATGAGTGCCACGTCAGCGGTTTCGAGGGCCGTGTCGGTGCCCGCCGCGCCCATCGCAAAGCCGATGGTGGATCTGGCGAGGGCCGGGGCGTCGTTCACGCCGTCACCGACCATACCGACAGTGTCGCCGTGCTCCTGGAGCAGACGCTCGATCTCGGCGAGTTTGTCCTCGGGGAGCATCCCGCCGCGGGCCTCGTCGATGCCGACTGCCTTGGCGATCGCTGCGGCGGTGGTCTGGTTGTCGCCGGAGAGCATGAGCGTCTTGATGCCCAGATCATGCAGTGACCTGATCGCGGTAACGCTGCTCTGGCGGGGCGTGTCGGCCACGGCGATGACGCCCATCACGGCGCTCTCAGAGGCGACGACCACCGTCGTCTTGCCCTGCACCTCAAAGCGACTCAGAACGGCCTCTATCTCCAAGGAACAGACCTTGCGCTCCTCGGCGAGACGATGATTGCCGACGAAGTACACCACACCGTCGATGCGTCCTTCGACGCCCCGGCCCGTGAGCGACTTGAAGTTCTCGACGCCTGCCCGCTCGCCGCTCCACGCCGCGACGACCGCGAGCGCCACCGGGTGTTGCGAGAGGACGTCCAGACTCGCGGCGATGCGAAGCACTTCTTCTTTGGTCGCGCCGCCGATGGGCTGCACGTCTGTCACGCGTGGCTTGCCCTCGGTGATGGTTCCGGTCTTATCCAGCGCGACGACCTTCAACTTGCGGCCGTTCTCCAGATGCACGCCGCCCTTGATGAGGATGCCCCGTCGCGCCGCCGCCGTCAGGCCGCTGACGACCGTCACCGGTGTTGAGATCACCAAGGCACACGGGCACGCGATCACCAGCAGCACCAGCGCTTTGTAGAGCCACGGGTAGAACGGCTGCCCGAACGCGAACCACGGCACCGCGGCGACCAGCACCGCCGCGATGCACACCACCGGCGTGTAGACCCGGGCGAAGTTGTCCACGAACCGCTGCGTCGGCGCTCGGCTCGCTTGCGCCTCCTGCACCGTCCGGATGATCTTGGCGAGCGTCGTCTGGTCTTTGCCGCCGGTGGTTCGGAACTCGAGCACGCCCGAATCGTTGATGGTCCCGGCGAAGACCTTGTCGCCCGCCTTCTTGTCCACTGGCACGGACTCGCCCGTCACCGGGGCCTGGTTGACGCTCGACTCGCCCGCAACCACCACGCCGTCGAGCGCGAGCCGCTCGCCGGGCTTGACTTGCACGACCGCGCCCACGGCGACTTCGCCCGCGCGCGTCACCTTCCACGAGCCGTTCGGCTGCTTGACGCTCGCCTCGTCGGGGGTCATCGCCATCAGCCCCTTGACGGCGTTGCGGGCGCGGTCGAGGGCCTTGTTCTCGATCAGTTCGGCGAGCGCGAACAGAAACGTCACCAACGCGATCTCCGGCCACGCGCCGATCACCGCCCCGCCGATGATCGCTACGGTCATCAGGAAGTTGATGTTGAGCGTGAAGGTCCGTAGTGCGATCCACCCCTTCTTGAGCGTCGGCAGGCCGCCGAGCAGGATCGAGACGACCGACACCGCGATCACCGGGGCCGAAGTCTCCTTGACGCCCCCGAAGTACATCGCTTCCGCGGCGGCCGCGAGTACGCCCGACATGGCGAAGACCCCGTGCTGCCGCCACCAGGGACGTGCCGGGTTCGTGACCGCAGGCGGATGCGTATCGCACGCACGATCCTCGCACGGTGCTCCAGACGAACTCCCAGCCGACGGACGCGGTGCGGGTGCGGGTGCCATGCCGATGTCGGCCAACGCGGCAACGAGAGCAGCTTCGGCGGTGCCATCGTGAATCACTGTCAGCCGACGACCCAATAGGTCGAACTGCAGATCCGAGATGGCCGCGAGTTTCCCGAGCCTTCGTCGGATCAACGCCTCTTCCGCAGGGCAGTCCATCGCCGGGATGGTGTAGACGCTGGCTGGCACGGTTTACTTCGATCCTTCCGCTTGATGCGGCTGGGAATCGTATTTGACTCGGACCACCGAGCCTTCCGGAGGCAAACCGGGGAAACGGACCGAATAGGTAGCGTGGCTGTCTGCCGACGATCGCGGCCCACGATATGAACCCCTCGGGCCGGCTTGGGTCTGGGCCACAGGCTTGCGGTAGTTGACCGCTGCGTCATAAACGACTTGTCCATCGGGGCTAACGACCTGAACGTCAACGTGGCCGCCCTTTGTTGCCTCCGCAGCATCAAGGCGGCCGTCAACGACAAGACCTCCGTCTTGCTCGTACACCTCGGGCGGATGCGAGAGTGAAGCGGTGAGCGTGGGTTGGAGGGCGAGATAGCCAGTCTTCACCAAATCGGTGCGATGTGACGCGCACCCGGCAAGCAGGAAGGACACGGCAACAACAGAAAAGACTCGGCGCATTGGGATCTCCATGAACGGGAAATGCTTCGGGCGTGCGCGAGCACGCCGCGAAGCGGAGGGTTTACTTCTTGGGGGCGTCCTTCGTGTGGTCGTGACCGTCCCCTTCTTTGTGGTCGTCATGCCCCTTGGCCTTGCACTCCTTGCACTCGCCATGCCCGACGACGCGGAGAGCGGTGCCTTCGCGTACCCACAGGTGCGCACCCTCCCCGTCGGCGGTGACGAAGTACTGCGTGTCGGCGGGGCCGCCTTGCGCGGCTCCTTGCCCCATCATCGCGGCGGCGGCGACAGTCAATGCAGCGCCCGCGACAAGACCAAGAACGATGGACGAACGATTCGGACTCTTCATGGTGATGCTCCAAAGCGAGGCGGTCGGACGCGGGCCGCCGGGATGTATCGTGTGAATGCCGCCCGGCCGCGCCGCCGGGAAAACGTGCGCTCCGCGCACGGTTTACGACTTGAGATCAAACCCGACGATGTGCTTCTCACCCTTGGCCGTCTCGACTTCGACCCAGAGTTTGCTGCCAGCGGGCAGCGGACTGGGCACTTCGGCGTGGGCGTGCCAACCGTCGCCCTCGGCCTCGGCCTTGCCTTTGACCGAGCCCTTGCCGTCCTGCGTGCCGACCCACGCGCGAACCGCCGCGGGCTTGCCAGCGCCGCCGGTGACGGTGATGTCGAACGTCGCTTCCTTCCCGGCCTCCACGCCGCCCTCGCGCGCGGCGACGATGGTCATGCCCCCCGCCGACTGGCTGCCCAGTTCGGTCTTGGGTCCGTGCCCGTGTCCGTCCTTGTGGTCGTGGTCGTCCCCATCCTTGTGGTCGTGCTTCTCGCCCGCCTTGTGGTCGTGCCCGTCGCCGTCCTTGTGGTCGTGGCCGTCGGACTTCGCGGCTCCGGTTGACCCGGCGGCGGGCTTGGTGGGGGTCTCGGCCGTCTTCTCGCACGCCGTCATCGAGAGGGCGAGCACGAGGGCGGGCAGGGCGAACGTGAGCGTGAGCGAACGAACAGTCTTCATGATGCGGACTCCTTATTACAGGTTGGTGGACACGGGCTTGTTGGGTGAGCGACGCAGCAGGCGGGCGAAGAACCCCGGACCATCCCGGGATTCACGCTTCACCTTGAACGCCAGCGCGTAACCCGCGGGGACGACGAACAGGTTGAGGAACGTAGATGAAACGAGCCCGCCCAGCACGACGATCGCGAGCGGGGCGAGCAGTTCGCTTCCTGGCTTGCCCTTGGCGAGCGCGAGCGGCACCAGCCCGAGCGCGGCGGCGAGGGCCGTCATCAGGATCGGCACCAGGCGTTCGAGCGACCCTTGGATGATCGACTCACCGATGGACTTGCCCTCGTGCTGCTGGAGGTGATCGTAGTGGTTGACGAGCAGGATGCCGTTGCGGACGGCGATGCCGAAGAGCGTCACGAAGCCCACCATGCTGGCGATGGAGATGACCGGCGCGATGTAGCGGCTCGAAGACAGCCCAAAGAGCGCCAGCGTGTTGCCGATGAGCGCCGGGCTCTCGGTCAGATAGATGGCCGCGATGCCGCCGATGAGCGCCAGCGGCAGGTTGAGCATGACGAGCAAGGCCACTCGGGCCTTGCCCGTCGACAGTTGCAAGAGCAGGAACATGAAGACCGCCACGCCCGCCCCCATGATGAGGATCGTGCGGCTGGCGGATTGCTGGGCCTCAAACTGCCCGCCGTAGTGGACGGTGTACCCGGCCTTCTGCACGATCGGGTCCACCTTGGCCTGCACCTGTGCGACGAGCTGCCCGAGGTTGTAGCCGTCGGCGACGTTGGTCGAGATCACGGCCTTGCGTTGGGCATTCTCGCGAGCGATCAGGTTGCTGGTCTTCTCAGGGCCGATGTCGGCCACCTCGCGCAAACGCACGATCGCCCCGCCCGCGCCCCGCATTTGCAGGTCCATGATCTGGTCGATCCGCTCCCGCTCGCTCTCGGCCAGACGCACGACCATCTCGTATCGGCGCACGCCCTGGTTCACCTCAGCGACGGTCTCGCCGTAGAGGGCTTGCTGCACCTGCTCGGCGGCCGCGGCGGGCGAAAGCCCCGCGGCGACCAGGTCCTGCGGGCGGTAGCGGATGGGCAGCGAGGTGATCATGATCTCGCGGTTGGCCGCGACATCGCGCGTGCCGGGGATGGGCTTGATCGCCGCCTCGATCTCCTTGGCGAGCGAGCGCAGGACGTTGAGGTCGTCGCCGTAGACGTTGATCGCGATGGCCGCGGGCGTGCCCGAGAGGACGTGGGAGAGACGGTGCTCGATGGGCTGGCCCACCATCGTGGTAATGCCCGGGATGTTGGCGATGATGCGATCGATCTCGGCCCTGACGCTGTTCTGGTCCACGCCCGCCTTGATCGTCACCTCGACCTCGGAACTGCTCACCGGCTCGGCGTGCTCGTCGCGCTCGGCGCGGCCCGTACGCCGCGTCACGCTCGACACACCCTCGATCTTGGAGAGTTGCGCCTCGACGCCCAGGGCTAGGCGGTTGCTCTCGACGAGCGACGTGCCCGGGGGTGCGAGCAGGAAGACCGTGAACGTGCCCTCCTTGAACGCGGGCAGGAACGACGTGCCGAAGGTGGACATGAGCACCAGCGACAGGGCCGTCAGCAGTCCCGCGCCGCCCAGCACCACGCCCCGGTTGCGGACGCTGGCGCGGAGGGTCGGCTCGTAGCCCCGCTTGAGTTTGCGAACCAGCCACCCGTCATGTTCGCCATGTCCCCCCGCTGCGTGCCCGTCCTTGTTCTTCTTGCCGAACGATCCCGCGAAGAGCCACTTGCACAGCGCGGGCGTGACGGTCAGTGCCACGATGAGCGACGCCATGATCGAGATGATGTACGCGATGCCCAAGGGCTGGAAGAAGCGGCCTTCAAGCCCCTGCAGGAAGAGCAGCGGCACGAAGACCATACAAATGATGATCGTCGCGAACACCACCGACGAGCGGATCTCGTTGCTGGCGTTGTAGATGATCTCCACCAGCCCCTTGCGCTCGCCTTCGGGCAGTCCTTCGTTCTCATTCAGCCGCCGCAGCACGTTTTCCACGTCGATGATGGCGTCGTCCACCAGTTCGCCGATGGCCACCGCCAGGCCGCCCAGCGTCATGACGTTGATCGACAGCCCCCATGCCCAGAGCAGCAGCACCGCCACCGCGAGCGAGAGCGGTAACGCCGTGAGCGTCACGATTGTTGCCCGCACGTTGAGCAAAAAGAGGATGAGGATGACCGCCACGATGATCGACGCCTCGATCAAGACCTTGACGACGTTGTTGATCGACCGCTCGATAAACCGCGCGGCCCGGAAGGGGTCGCGGTTCAGGACCATCCCCTTGGGCATGGCCTTCTCCATCTGGTCCAGCACGCCGTCGATCTGCGTGGTCATGTTGAGCGTGTTGGTGCCCGGGCTTTTCTGCACGCTGACGACCACGCCCGGCATCGCCCGGTCGGTTGCGGTGCCGCGCTTGGGCGAGGGGCCCAGTTGCACATCGGCCACTTGCCCGATCGTGACCGCCGCGCCGTTGTGGTAGCGCACCAGCGTGTTCTTGATGTCCTCGGCGCTGGTCACGCGGGCGGTCTGGCGGATGGGCAGTTCCTGGTTCTCCCAGTTGGGAACGTACCCCGCGCTGGCCGTCGAGTGCGCGCCCTTGGCCGCCTCGACCACGTCGCTGATCGTCAGCCCGTAGAGGGCGAGTTGGTCCTGCCTGACGTTGATCTGATACTGCGGCAACTCCCCGCCGATGGCGACCACCTGGGCCACGCCCGGGACCGCGAGGAGTTTGTTCCGCAGGTCAAACTCCGCGAACGAGCGCATGTCCAGCGGGCTGACCGAGCCGTCGGGCGAGGACAAGGCCATGAGCATGATCTCGCCGGTGATGCTGGTCACGGGCGTGATCTCGGCGTGCGTGTCGGGCGGGAGCGACTCACGCACCGCCGACAGCCGCTCGGAGACGAGCTGCCGCGCGCGGTAGATGTCGGTGCCCCAATCAAACTCGACCCACACGATCGAAAGACTCGTCGCCGAGGCACTCCGGACCCGCCGCGTCCCCGGCAGGCCGTTGACCGCCGTCTCGATCGGGAAGGTGACGTTGAGCTCCACCTCGTCAGCCGCAAGCCCGCCCGCCTCGGTCATCACGACCACCGTGGGCGCGTTGAGTTCCGGGAAGACATCCACCGGCATGTCCTTGACCTTGATCCCGGCGAAGACGAGCAGCACCCCCGCCAGCACGACGACGAGAGACGACTGCCGCAGAGAGAACGCGATGAGTTTGGCGAGCATGGGTTAGTGACTCCCCTTGTGGAAGGTCCCGTCGGAGTGGAAGTGCCCGGCCTTTTCCGTGCTGCCGCTGGTCGCCAGCATTAACTGGAAGTTGCCGCCCAGCACGATCTCGTCGCCTTCCTTGACGCCGCTGGCGATCACCACCCAGCGGCCGTCGGAGAGGCCCACGTCCGCTTCCATGCGGATCGCCTTGTCGGGGTCCGCCGGGTCGCGGCGGAAGATGATGGCCCGTGCCCCATCGCGCACGACCGCCGATTGCGGGACGGCGAGTTCCTCCGTCCCGCCCGCCAACGTGACCTCCATGTGCGCCGACACACCCGCGCGGGCCCAGCCCGCCAGCAATTCGGGCGTGACCAGAAGGTCGATGGTCCGCTCGTCGGCCTCCGCCCCCAGGCCCAGTTGCAGCTGCCCCGTCATCGCGTCCTGGAGGTCCACGCTCCCTCCCTGCGGGGGGGCGATCCGTGCGGGCAGCCCGGCGCGCAAGCGGCCCAGGTCGGCCTGCAAGCCCCGTGCGTGGAAGCGGATCTTCTCCGGCTGCACCAACGTCAGCACAAGCCCGTTCTCCTCGGCCAGCGCGCCGGGCGTGAGTCCGATGGTCTCGACGATCCCCGGCTCCACCGCGCAGACCGTGTAGATCGAATCGGGAGCAGCGGCGTTGTGCCCGTCGAGGCAGCCCGCGCCACGCGTCATCACGTCGTGCCGGGCCGTGAGGCTCCGCAGGTCCGACTCGGCCTGCGACCGCTGCGCCGCCAGCTCCGCGCTGCGACCCCTGGCCACCGCGAGTTCGCTCTGGCTCGCGTTGAGCGTCGCCCGCGCCTCGATGACCTGAGTGGCGCTCCCACCTCCCGCGCCGCGGAGTTCGTCGAGTTGCTTCAGGCGGTCTTGCCAGAGCGTCACCTTCTCTGCCAGGCTCTTCTCGTGGTCGGCCTGGGCCGCCAGAAGCGGGACCATCGACTCCGTCCGCGCCCGCGTCGCGGCGATCTGCTCGTGCAGGTCGCGCCAGGCCGAGGCGTCCACGCGGTAGAGCGGCGTGCCCGGCTCGACCTTCTGGTACTGGCTCACGAGCAGTTCCACACGGCCCGACAAGGGTGTGCGATACTCGCGCCGGGCCGTGGGCAGCAACTCGAAGCGCCCCGGCACGCGGAGCGTCTTGGCGACGTTCCGGGATTCGACCTTGGCGAAGGTGATGCCGAGGTTTTGACGCACCGACGCGGGGATGTCCACGCGGTTGGAAGGCCCGGCCTCGCTCTTTTCTCCCGCGCCGCCTCCTTCGGCCCCGTGCTCGTGCCCATCGCCTTCGGCGTGGGCGTCGGGCTTCTTGTCGCAGCCGGTCATCGTGAACGCGAGTGGCATGGCGAGGGCCAAGCCGCATATGAGCAGGGTGTGAGTCGTGGTCTTGTGCATGGGTGGTTCCTTGCGAGAGGCCGATCAGCGGCCTTCGCGGCCGGTGGCCGGGATGGTCGTTGGTTTGAGTTCGGAAGCGGGACATGTCGAAGCGGGCTGAGGGGTACTGCTCGGAAGGACAGGCGGCGTCAGGGGCGGCCCCAGGAGTTCGTCAACGTCGATGGCTCCGATCGCCTCGTCGCGTACCGCCTCGACGAGTCCGACCTTGGCCTCTTGCTGGCGTGTCAGGCTCTCTAGAAGCACGAGGGTGTTCACCTCGCCGAGCCTGGCCACTTGCCTCGCGTCGCTGTACTGAGCATCGACCAAGGGGACGACTTCCGTTTCGAGGGTTTGACGCCGCCGTGTCGCCGCTGCGAGCCTGACCTCCGCTGCCCGCATGGCGGCAATAGTCTGCTCGAGCGTTGTCTCAGCTCCGGCTTGCGCCAGTTCCCTACGGGCTCGTGCCTCGGCGATCCCCTGCCGATTGGCGTTCAGAATCGGGATCGGCACGGACAGTCCCAGGAGCTCTTGGTTCTGGCCATCCTCATTGCCATAGCCAGGCCGGATGTGCAGATCCGGGTACTGCTTGCGGACTTCGAGTTCGAGCGCCTTCCCGGCGGCCTCGTACTCCGCCGCGGCGACCAGCATCGCCGGGCTTCGGCGCTCCAGTTCGGCGGCGTCCGCGTTGGCTGTGGTGCTTGCCCGCGTCGGCCCGATGCCAGCCGCCTGGAACCGCAGCGGCGCATCAGGCGACATGCCCATGAGTTGCCGAAGGCGCAGGTCGGCCTCGCGTGCTCGTGATTCCAGCGTTGGAAGGTCCGAGGCCTTCGTCGCTTTCTCGATGCGGAAGAGTCTCGCCTCGGTGCGGGCCATCTCGCCCGCCTGTTCCATCTTGTCCACGACAACGAGGATCTGGTCGACACGGGAGAGGAACTCTCGCGTCGCCGCGAGTTGTGCATCCAGCGCCGACCATTCGCTCCACGAACGCCGAACCGCCATTCGAACAGACCACTCGCGTTGGGCGACACGAGCAAGCTCCGCCGCGTGCTCGAACCCGGCCCGCTGTTTCTCGATCTCAAGCCGTCCAGAGATCGGGATCGTGATGCCGACGCTGGTGAACACCTTCCACGGCTCAGGCGTGCTCTCGACAATGCGGTTCAAATCAACGCCGATGGTCGGGTCTTCCCAAAGCCCGGCGTTCTCTGCGGTCGCCCGCGTGACGCCCGCCCGCAGCCGAGCGAGCCGCAGGTCCGCGTTGAAGACAATCGCGACGAGTTCGGCTTCGGCGCACGAGATGCCGTCGGCGGGATCAAACTCGCGCCCAACCTTGTCATCGCTCGGTGAATGCGCGAGAAGACTCGCGGCGAACTTCTGGACTTCTGGACTTTCCGGCGTTCGAGCGAGAAAGGCCTTTTGATGCCCGGTCATGTCTAGGGGGCGGCGTTCATATGACTGGCAGCCTCCGGCGATCACGGCGAGCGCCGCCGCCAGTGTGAGGCTTACGCAACCAAAGCGGAGTCGCAGGCGTAGTCGCGCGGGGGTGATGTATTTCAGCGATCGAATCATGTGGAACTCCGACGAAATGGGCGCTCGGTCGCTGCTTAGCCCGAGGGCGGGTGCATTGCGACGCATATCGCGTTCAGATCTGATTGGTGAGGGACGGCGCGACAGGCACCGTCCGAGCCTGAAGGGTCGGCGGTTATCAAAACGACATCACCCACCGCGGCCGGGACGAGCATCCCATGCGACGGAAGGTGGAATCGTCAGGACTAGATGAGGAGGCGGGTGGCTTTCAGCGCGAGCACCTGATCGCTGACGCTGAAGTCCGGCGGCTTGAACCGCTCAACGACCACGAGCGCAGGCTCGAAGTCCCAGACCAAGACAAAGGCGACAACGAGCGGCACCACCGCGTGGCGAAGCTCGGAGTTGTCCCCCCGTGGAGTGCTCGGCACCTGCTCGCTCTCGGGCACCGGCACGTGGATGTGACAGCCGCACTCGTCGTCGGGGTGCATCGCCACGGTGAAGGGGCCGTGCTCGTGGTCTTTGCACTGGTCTTGGCCAGCTTCGTCATCGCACACGTCAGAGTCACAGTGCCCACACGCGGCGTGACCACCCTGTTCGTGCGTCCCGCAATCCTGAACGGGAATGCAAAGCACATGTCCAGGAGCAAACGCGGCCAGGCCCTGCACGAAGAGCAGGAGCATGGCGACAAGTTTGACCAGAACGGTGGACATCGGTAGGTGGTATCGGAATGAGGGAGTATACCACTTGAATCCAGTTCGGGTTCGCGTTGTCGATCGGCTCGGTCGCCTGTAAACCGGTCAGAAGCGGGCAAGATGTCTGCTTGCTCGAAAAAACCGGTCCGTTTGCGGTGCAGATACGGACACTCAACTCACCTCATGCCGTCGAATAACCGCACTGGGCGAGACGCGCCCGCCTTTCCGATCTTGGCGGCGTCGTGCGTGAGCGGCGGAGCCCCATTCGATCCCCGCTATCCACTCTCTACTTCAAGAGGCGCGCGCGAAACTGGCGCGCCAGCAGGTTCAGAGTGAACGCCCTGGTCTGGCGGCCGGGGCGTTCGCGTTTTGCGGCGTGCGTAGGCATTGACCAGTGTCGCGCGGCCGGGAGACCGCAGGTCACATCATGCCGTCATCGCGCCATACGAGCCGTTCCCACCATCGCGCGCACATGCTTCCCCACCAGGAACCGAAGCCACGTGCCGCTGGCGACAGTAATCGCCGCGGCCACCGTTAACTGGATCGTGTCGGGAACAGCGCCGCGTTTGCACCCCTCAGAGACCGCGGCATAGGTACCGAGCACGCCGACGGCCAACAGAATCCACCCGAGCAGCGACACCGCCCGAAGCTCGCGCCTTGCGAAGGGGCCGGACTGGAATCTGAGCGGGATGGGTCGCCGGAGATGCTCGAGCAGGCTTGCACACAAGGACACGGGGCGTTGTGCGTTAGGCATGGGGTACTCCTTGCTGAGATCGTACGGACGGCGGGGTCGACGGGTTCCACCGGCGGTTTTCCGGGCTGCCGCGGGGGCGTGTTCGGCTACCACAAGCGATCCAAACCCCTGTTCTGAGCACGCCAGAGGGGGTCATCCAGCCCTCTCTGCACCCTGTAACCCACCGGTCGTTCGAAGCCCGTCCAGCCCTGACTACTTCAAGAGGCGCGCGCGAAACTGGCGCGCCGAACGGTTAAGAGGGAGCGCCCCGGCCGCACGGCCGGGGCGTTCGCGTTTTGCGCGACGCGTACACGCTTTTGCGGGAAGGGGTTGCGTGCGCGGAGGTCTCTTAGGGTGGGCCAGCGCGGTGGCATCGCCGAGTGCCTGGCCGACGCTCGCGGGCGTGCTCGCGGATTGTCTCTCCGCGCATCAAGAGACTGCGCGCCCCGAAAGGTCTCTGGTTCACAGTTCCCGAGGCCGAAATGCACGAACTCATAAGCAACCGAGTCGCTTCGGGCAAGATCCGGACGGCGCGGAGGGCGCGGAAGGCGGAAGTCTCGGGTCATGAGTCGGGTTGAGCGTTGTCGCGTCAGGCTCAACAACTTCCCGGTGCATCAGTGCAGCTCGGCAACCACGACGGGCCAGGTGGTGGATGACTCCTCGCGAGCACCGCCCAGTACGAAAAAGACCCGGAGTCCATCGGCAAACCAATCGATGGCGTTCTGCTCGACTAGCACCCGCGCCGTCTCTTGCGGTTCACCAACCGACGCAATCAAGCGTTGAAGTGCCTCCGCGGCGGTAACCCCCTCCCACCGTATGGCGTCATCCTGGGATGGAAGCGGAACGACCAACGACCACTTGGCACCGGATAGGCCGTAGACGCCGTAATGCTTCCGCTCGCCAATCCGTTGATAGGTCAGGAGCCGTGCAGTGCGGGACGCGTTGAGGTTCTCACAGCGGATGCCGGTCGAGATCGGTACCGCCGAAAGCCCGAGACGATGAAGTAGCCCCTCTCGTGCGGGCGATCCGCAGCTTGCGAGCATCGACGACTGCAGCAGAAGCAGGCTCGCCATTGTCAGGGTCATCTTGCCTCGCATCGATTTCTCCAATTCATACTTGCCTACTTGCGATCGCCATGCAGCGACGAGCACTGGCAGGCCCCACCGATTGGGTGAACGGTAGTTCACATCGCCAATCAGGACGCAGTGCACCGCATACAGAAGTTGGATTCCCTGCCGGAAGGCCTCGCTTGCGCAGTTTGTCCCCCGCCCGCGCCCCCGGCGCAGCCCGCATGCGCGCGGTTGGCGGCCAGCTCGGAGCGTTCGCGTTCAGGCCACCCGCCGTGTGGCGTGCGGGGTCACCTCGAGCTCGATTCCGGCCAGCGCGAGCATCTCGACGAGCGCATCGCTCGAGAACTTGTCGACCTTGGCGCGCATCAGGTCGCTCACGCGCGGCTGGCTCACGCCGAAGAGGCGTGCCGCCGCTGCCTGGGTGAGCTTTCGGGACCGGACGATGCGGATCAGCTCGGCCATGAGCCGCGCCCGCAGCTGCAGGCTGGCCGACTCGAACGGCGCGAAACCGAGGTCGGCGAAGAGGTTGCCGTTTGCCTTCGTGGTGCGGTGGCGAGCGGGCTTCGTGGCCGTGCGCTTCGTGATGGGGGCGTTGCGTGGCATGGGTGTTCCCTTCTTTCGACTTGCGTTCACGGCTTGGCGCGCCGCAGGGCGAGCATCTGTGCGTATCGGCGTTTGGCAAGGTCGAGATCGGCCTTCGGGGTCTTCTGCGACTTCTTGCCGAAGGCGTGCAGCACGTACACGACCTCGGCGAACTTGGCGACGTAGATCACCCGGAACTCACCGGGCCGATGGACGCGGATCTCCATCACGCCCGCGCCGACGCCGCGGATCGGCTTCCAGTCTGTAGGGAAGTCGCCGCCCTTCACCAGCATCAATTACACGCCGATGTCGCGGCGGGCAGCCTCCGGCATCGCGCGGATGTCGTCCAGAGATGACCCGAGCCAGTGGATGGGGCGGAGCACCGCGAGAGTATATCGCTACCGATATACAAGTCAAGTGCGTGAGTTGGGCATGCGGATCATCTAGCTCGCTGGAGCGATCTGGAACCCTGATTCCAGCGCACCACGCGGGGTCATCCAGCCCTCTCCGCACCCTAGAACCCACCGACCGCTCGAAACCCCTCCAGCCCTGACCTCTTTACAGCCGCCGCATGCGCGACTCGACCATTGCTCCCGACCGGCCACTTACGCCGCCTTGTACGGCTTGATCTTCGCGATGGTCTTGGTGCCCCGCGAATCCCGGGCAACCTCAAGGTCGTAGCGCGCCTGCAGGTTCATCCAGAACTCCGCCGTCGTCTTGAAGTATGCCGCGAGGCGCAGCGCCGTATCCGCGCTGAACGCGCGCGTCCCGCGCACGAGCCGACCGACTCGATCGGCGGGCATGCCCGTGTCCTTCGCGAGGCGATACATCGAGACCCCGAGGGGCTCGAGGAACTCTTCGCGGAGGATCTCGCCGGGATGGACCGGGCGGTGGCGGCTGGACTGGGTGCTGGGCATGGTGGATCTCGCTCAGTGGTAGTCGACGACGCGGACTTCGGATGCGTTTCCATCGGACCAGCGGAACACGATGCGCCACTGGTCATTCACGCGAATCGAGTGGAAACCCCGCAGGTCGCCCTGCAAGGCCTCCAGCCGATTGCCCGGCGGGACCCGGAGATCCTCGATGCGGGCCGCCGCATCGAGGATCAGGAGCTTTCGGAGCGCGACACGCTGGATCTCCTCCGAGAGTCCCTTCACGCGCTCTCGGCCGAAGAGGTCTCTGGTGCGACGGTCGGCAAAACTCGTAATCACGCAAGAGAATAATAACGCAGTGCGTGCATATGTCAAGTGTCTCGGACCACGAAGGCACGCGACGCGTGCGCCGCAGTGAAAGCGGCGTCCAAGTTCCTACACGGATCTAGAACCCTGATTCCAGCGCACCACGAGGGGTCATCCAGCCCTCCCTGCACCATGGAGCCCACCGACCATTCGAAGCCCGTCCGGCCCTGACTACTTCCCATCAGCGGCCGAAGGCTGAGTGCATCTGACGAGCGACCGCCAAAGCGGCGCGCCGACCGGTTCAGAGTGAACGCCATGGCCTCACGGCCCCAAACTGAAGTCACGCGTTCGCGTTTTGCGCAGCGCGTACGCGCTTTGCGACAAGGATTTCCTGCGCGGAGGTCTCGCGGGGTGGGCCAGCGGAGAGGTGTGCCCGACTGTCTGGCCGGCCGCCGCGCGCGTGCTCGCGGATTGTCTCTCCGTGCATCGCGAAACCTCGCGCGCCAACAGATCTCTGGTTCACGGTTCCTGAGGCCGGACTGCACGAACTCGTAAGCAACCGAGTCGCTTCGGCCAGAATCCGGACGGCGCGGAGCGCGCGTAACGCGGAAGTCTCGGGTGATGAGTCGGGCGTGAGCTCGTGTGGCCGTCCGAGCGATGCCACTGCCCATTCATGGGTTGCCATCGAAGATTCTGACGCCCTCCGCCAAGAAAGCGGAGGACTTTCGTTTTGGCTGCGGAGTGGGAGGAACGGAGGCATGCGCCTCAGTCGAGCTTCCGCTTGACAGTCGTAGTCCATAGGATACACTTGTGTCATGCGCGTCAGGATGACGACCATCTACCGGGACTGGATCAACGGCTTGCGGGACCACGTGGCCCGCGCCCGCATCCAGGTCCGCGTCGATCGGCTCGTTCATGGCAACCGTGCCGGAAGGCATGGGGTTCGCATCGCGCCCTGCGCGAGGGCGTGTCCGAACTGAAGATCGCTGTCGGTCCTGGCTACCGCGTGTACTTCATGGAGCGGGACGGCGAGTTAATCATCCTGCTCGCAGGCGGCGACAAGTCCACGCAGCGCCGCGACATCGAGCGATCGATCGAGCTCGCCAAGAACATCCCTTGAGATCGAGACAGCCCACCCACCCACTCACTCACTGACGAGACCACCATGCCACGAGCCACTACCACCAAGTCGAAGCGCTCACCTGCGAAGGCCCCTGCCACCAAGGCCTCTCGCCGCGCTACGGGCCACACCCGCACGGTCGTTTACGACGTCGCGAAGCAGCTCCGCACGCCAAAGGAAATGGCCGCCTACCTCGAGGCGTGGCTGGTCGAGGCCCCCGATGACGCGGCAGGCATCTCGCGCGCGCTCGGCGACATTGCCCGCGCGGTCGGCATGAGCAAGGTCGCGAAGCAGTCTGGCCTCAGCCGCGAGAGCCTCTACAAGGCGCTCAGCGAGGACGGCAACCCGAGCCTCGACACGATCCTGCGCGTGGCTCGTGCGGTCGGTGTGCGGTTCCACGCGTCGGCTGCTTGAAGCGCGAACGCTCAAGCGAGCTGGAACCCTGCACCAAACGCGCCACGCGGGGTCATCCAGCCCTCGCTACTTCCCATCAGCGGCCGAAGGCTGCGTGAAACTGATGGGTACGCGCGAAACCGGTGCGCCGATTGAGTCGCGTTGAATGCCCGGACTGGCGACACCGATCTGAAATCACGCGTTCGCGTTTGTGCGGCATGCGTGACGCGAAGGTCTCTGGCGGCGGGCCACTCCGACGCGCCGAAAAGTTGCAGATAGACGCATGTATAGGTTGCAATTGGACGCTATATCTAGTTACAATCAGACGCATGCCCAGCGCCACCCAGTTCCCGCGGCTTGCCGAGAAGTCGCTCGCCGACGCACTCGCAGACACGCCGGTGGTGGTTGTCCAAGGGCCTCGCCAGTGCGGCAAGACAACTCTGGCGCTGCGGGTCGGGGGTCGACTGGGGTTCGAGTACGTCAACCTCGACGATGACGCCGCCCGCCGTGCCGCACGCGATGATCCTGCCGGGTTCGTCGCCCGACTACCGCAACGGGTCATCATCGACGAGGTGCAGCGCTCCCCGGAGCTCTTCCTGCCGCTGAAGGTCGAGGTCGACCGCCGCCGCGTGCCCGGTCGGTTCCTGCTCACCGGGTCCACCGACGTGCTTCTCGTGCCGCGGGTGGCCGACTCGCTCGCCGGTCGAATGGGTTCGATCCGGCTTCATCCGATGGCACAGTGCGAACTCGCGCGAAGGGCGCCACGTTTCCTCGAAGCCATCCTGAAGGGTGACTTCAAGATCCGCACCACGCCGCGGCTCGGGGAGGAACTCGCCGAACGCATCGTGGGCGGCGGCTTCCCGGCCGCACTGGCACGAAACTCGGCTGCGAGACGCCGACAATGGTACACGGACTACGTGGACGCCTTGGTGCAGCGGGACCTTCGGGACCTCTCGCGCATCAGCTCGCTCCGCGCAATCCCGAAGCTCCTCAAGCTCGCGGCGTCGCAGACCGCGCGGCTCATCAACGTGAGCGAGCTCGCGACCCCGTTCGAGGTCTCGCGTCCCACTATCCGCGACTACGTCACGCTGCTCGAGCGCATCTTCTTGCTCGATGAGCTTCCGCCCTGGCACAGCAATCGCCTGAAGCGACTCGTGAGGACCCCGAAGCTGCACCTGACCGACAGCGGGCTCGCGTGCGCCCTGCTTGGCATGACGGCTGCGGAGCTCTGGCAGGACCGGACCATGCTCGGGCAGCTGCTCGAGACTTTCGTCTACGGAGAGCTGCGCCGACAGTCGTCAGGCATCGAGGAGCCGATCGAGTTCTCGCATTACCGCGACAAGGACGGAGCCGAGGTCGACATCGTGATGGAGCATGCAGGCGCACGCGTGAGCGGCGTCGAGGTCAAGGCGTCCTCAACCGTGCATCCGACGGACTTTCGCGGTCTGCGGAGGCTGCGCGAGGCGACCGGCAAGCGGTTCACCTGCGGCGTGGTGCTGTACGACGGCGAGGTGACCGTTGGCTTCGGCGACGGCATGTTCGCGGTGCCGCTCGCGTCGCTGTGGGCTTGACGGCGCAACTTCTGCGAGCGCTCCGAAATGAACCTTGTTCCCGACGCGCCAGAGGGGTACCTCTCTCGCGAAGGGAGTCGAAACCAAACTCGCCTGTTCGAAGCCCGTTTCGCTCGCCGTATTCTCTGATCCGCACATGCGGGACCGCGCGGAGCCGATCCCCGCACGGGGAGTCCGATGCGTTGCGCGACGCGTACACTCCGCCGTCGTGAGCCTCCGCGCCGTCATCTTCGCCCAAGTCGCTCCCCTGCTCGTCGCGTCGATCCTCGCTGGATGCGAGTCCGTCCCCCCACGGCTCCTTCCCTTCACGTATGCGACGCGGGAAGACGGCGCAGTCAATGGCGGCGTGCGCGCGATCCTGCGGGACCGCAGCGGATACCTCTGGTTCGGCAGTCATTTCGAGGGGGTTTGCCGCGTCGACGGCGATGAGATGCGGCGCTACACGACGGCCGACGGACTCAGCGACAACCAGGTTCGCGGGATCCAGGAGGCCGCGGACGGCACGATCTGGTTCGACACAGCGGTCGGCGTGAGCTGCTTCGATCGCGGACGGATCACCACGCCACGCGAACGCGAGCACTCCCTGCTTTCGCCGTGGGAGCTCGCCCCAGACGACCTCTGGTTCAAGTCGAACGAACCGCACGGCTTCAACGAGAAGGAGCGCGACGCGGGCGTCTACCGGCTGCACGACGGGCGGCTCACCTATCTCACGCTGCCGCTTCCCCTGCCGCTGCGCACGAACGCCGGCTACTCGGTGACCGGCTTCGCGAAGGGCAAGGGCGGCAGGATCTGGATCGCGACCTACGACGCCGTGTTCGGCTTCGACGGCGTGTCATTCACCACCATCGACGGCGCACGGATGGGACTCCGCGAAGGCGAGGGCGTGCCTCATGTCCGCTGCGTGTTCGAGGACAGCCGCGGGCGCGTATGGATCGGCAACAACGGCGTCGGCGTGGTCGTGGTCGATGGCGACAAGACGGTCGGGCTCGCGCCGCTCGCGGGCACGGGCGAGGCGCTGCTGCGCATGGGCGCGCCGCTGACTTCGTCGGGATCAGTGAACGGCGACGCCTCGCTGCAGCGCGTCTTCTCGATCGGCGAGGATCGCGACGGCAACATCTGGATCGGCACCATCGGTGGCGGTGCGTGGCGCTACGACGGACACACGCTGCGGCAGTTCACGGCGCGCGACGGACTGACGACGCAGAGCGTGATGTCGATCTACTGCGACCACGACGGCGTGCTCTGGGTCGGCGGGACGGGCGTGTTCCGCTTCGACGGAAGCCGATTCGAACGGGTGTACTGAGCCGCACCCCTGCCGAGCCTAGCGCTGTTCGCCCTCTGTTTCGCCTCCGCCGCGGCGGAAGTTGAGGTCGCGGTTGACCTTGACCTTGCGGCCGCGGATGGTCGCGCCGCGCAGGACGCGGATCACATGATCGACATCGCGCGCGGGCAGCTCGACGATGGTGAACATCTCGCCGATCTCGATGTCGCCGATCCCGCGCGGATTCACATTCGCCTCGTTCGCGATCGCACCCACGATGTCGGCGGGACGCATGCCCGCCTTGCGGCCGAGCCCGATGAAGACGCGCTCCATGTCCTGCGGATCGCGGTCGTTCCACTGGCTGCGCAGCGGCGCTCCGCGCTGGGGACGCGCGCCCCAGTGCGAGCCCGAGGGCGCACCGGACGGCGCGTCCTGGCGCGGACGGTCGTTCCAGCCTCGGTCGGGCGTAGGTCGATCACCGCCGGACCGATCAATCCACGGCCTGTCGTTCCGTGGGCGGTCGTTCCATTGGCGATCATTCCACGACGGCGCACCGCGGTGCATCGGACGATCGTTGCGCTGAAAGCCCTCGATC
>JBEGLX010000005.1:0-69509 GCA_041183345.1 Planctomycetota bacterium | reverse complement strand
CGACCGGACTTATGACTCATTGCGGAACTCCTGCCTTGCGCGCGCCGTCCGAATGGACTTCGCGCATCGATCCTGAACGTAAGAACTTTGTGAGGGGATGACGCCGGGTCGGACTGGATGCTCGTCCGACGCACCAGACGATCCTGCGTTGGACCGGCTGGCCAGGCGCGCGACGCCGTGCGCACCCGAATGTCGCCCTTGCGACGAAGGGAGTATTGCACGGATGGAGCAGCGCCGTCAAGTCGCCGGCAAGTCAAGGTCAGGCGGGAGCGGTGCCCGATGGGTGGGAAGCCTGCGCGCGCGCGATGATCGCGTCGAGCGTGCGGGCGACGATCGCCTCGAGGAGCGCGGGATCGCCTGAGTTCTCGACCACATCGCTGGAGCGGCGGCGCTTCTCATCGAGCGGCATCTGCGAGGCCTCGCGGCGCGCGAGCTCGGCATCGTCCCAGCCACGGGTGGCGCGGACGCGGGCAAGCCGATGCTCGCGCGGCGCGTCGACGAAGATCACGGCGTCGCACTCGCGCTCGAGGCCGACCTCGAAGAGGAGCGGCGCGTCGATGATGAAGGCGCGCGTCGAGACGGGCGCGGCGGCGAACTGCGCGCGGCGGCGCGCCTCGATGCGCGGGTGCATGATGCGCTCGACGTCGGCGCGCAGCGTCGCGTCGGCGAAGATCGCGCGCCCGAGCGCGGCGCGGTCGATGGAGCCGTCGGGCGCAGCGACGTGCGCGCCGGCGCGCGCGAGGATGGCGCTCCGCACCTCGGGTGCATCGAGCACCGCGCGGGCGGCGTCATCGGAGATGCAGACCTCGCAGCCGAGGCGCGCAAGCGCGCGCGCGACGGTGCTCTTGCCGCTGCCGATGCCGCCGGCGATGCCGATGGTCGGACGGACGTGTGCGGACGCTGCGGACATGCGGAGAGGATACGTGATGGAGCGGTCGCGGCTGCGGCGATCGCTCAAACAATGATTGTCCGCAGACGAAGCCTGCGGAACGGTCCGCGTGGGAGTCCATGGAGTTCAACGCTCCCGAGCACCAGAGGGAGCCGCCGCAGCCGCGACCGCTCAGACATGACTTCGCTTACTCCGCGCCGAAGTGCTCGGCGAATGCGCGACGCACGCGGCCGCGGCGCAAACGGAGGAAGTCCTGCGCCGAGCCTTCGACGCGGGCGCCGCTCTCGAGGCGGGCAAGTCGCAGTGCGTCGTCGATCGCGGACGCGAGCGGCGAACCGGCGAGCTGCACGCGGGCAGCCGTCATCTCGACCTCGAGCAGCGCGAGGTCGCGATCTTCGCCGAGCATGGCCGCCAGCCGCTTCGCGCGCGCACGGAGGCGACGGAGCGCAGCGGGAATCTCGTCCTCGAACGGACGCAGCGCGAGCGCAAGGAACGTCGCCTTCTTGCGGCATTCATGCAGGCGTGCGAGGTCGCTCGAGCGAAGCGCAGCCTCAAGCTCGTCGCCACAGGCGCGGAAGGTGCGGTGGAGCAGCGCCGATGCGTGGGCTCCATCGAAGGCGTCGCCGTCGCCGAGACGTGCGGCAGCGTGTCGCGCCGAGCGAAGCGCGCGGCGGGCGCGGTCGATCGATGCCGTCGCGTACACCGCGTCGTCGCGGCGGTCGGACTCCGCGAAGACGAGCGTCGCGAGCAGCACGGTGCGCACCACGCGGCGCGTCGAGAGGTCTGCGAAGCGATCGGCGATGCGCTGGACCGAGCGCGCGAGGGCGTCGCGGTCGCGCAGCGGCCCGAGGAGCTGGTTCGCCTTGCCGCTGAACTCGAGGACGCCGTCGATGGCCGCGTCGTCGCGGCTGCTCCGGCAGAGCGGCGCGATCGCGCGAACGGCCTTCAGCTCGCGGCGCGCGTTGCGCACGCCTTCACGGCGCGCGGCGGGCGTGTCGACCGACTCGAGCGACGTGTCGGCGAGCGCGACCGATGCGCGCAGGGTCGATGCAAGCAGGGTTCCCGCGGCAACGCGCCGCGCGGCGGCATGCTCGCGATCGGCGGGGTTGTCGGCTGCGCGGTCCACGGCGCGACTGTAGCGGTCGTTCGCAGCGGCTTTCGGCGGACTCGCTCGCGCTTCACCGAGTTTTTGCGGTTCGTGCTACCTTCTCGGTCCTGCGAGAAGCATCCATGTCGAACGAGAAGAACGCACAGAACCAGAAGCAAGCCGCGCCCCAAACAGCGATTACGCCGACGCGCGCGGAGAACTACCCCGAGTGGTACCAGCAGGTCGTGCGCGCAGCGGACCTCGCGGAGAACAGCGACGTGCGCGGCTGCATGGTCATCAAGCCGTGGGGCTACGCGCTCTGGGAGAACATCCAGCGCTCGCTCGACAAGATGTTCAAGGACACCGGGCACAGGAACGCGTACTTCCCGCTGTTCATCCCGCTGTCGTACTTCGAGAAGGAGGCCGAGCATGTCGAGGGCTTCGCGAAGGAGTGCGCGGTCGTCACGCACCACCGCCTGAAGCCGGGCGTGAAGGCCGACGGCAAGGAAGGCCTGATCCCAGACGGCGAGCTGCAGGAGCCGCTCGTCGTGCGCCCGACCTCGGAGACGATCATCGGCGCAAGCTTCGCCAAGTGGGTGCAGAGCTACCGCGACCTGCCGCTCCTCATCAACCAGTGGGCGAACGTCGTGCGCTGGGAGATGCGCACGCGGCTCTTCCTGCGCACCGCGGAGTTCCTGTGGCAGGAAGGCCACACCGCGCACGCCACCGAGAAGGAGGCGATGGACGAGACGCTGAAGATGCTCGAGGTCTACGCGGATTTCGCGGAGAACTGGATGGCGATGCCCGTCCTGAAGGGCGAGAAGACCGAGGGCGAGCGCTTCCCGGGCGCGGTGAACACCTACTGCATCGAGGCGATGATGCAGGACCGCAAGGCGCTGCAGGCGGGCACGTCGCACTTCCTCGGGCAGAACTTCGCGCACGCGAGCGACATCAAGTTCAGCGACGCCGAGGGCAAGGTCTCGTTCGCATGGACGACGTCGTGGGGCGTGTCGACGCGCCTCATCGGCGGCATGATCATGACGCACGCCGATGACGACGGCATGGTGCTGCCGCCGCGCCTCGCGCCGTCGCACGTCGTGATCATTCCCGTCACGCACAAGCCCGAGACCGCGCAGGCGGTGCTCGACTTCTGCAACAAGCTCGCTGCGGACCTGCGCAAGATCCCGTACGCGGGGCGCACGGTCGATGTCGAGGTCGACAACCGCGACATCCGCGGCGGCGACAAGGCCTGGCAGTGGATCAAGAAGGGCATCCCGCTGCGCGTCGAGGTCGGTCCGCGCGACATGGAGCAGGACTCCGTGTTCATGGCGCGCCGCGACCGCGCGCACAAGGACAAGCAGAGCCTGAAGCGCGACGAGTTCGTGGCGCAGATCACGACGATCCTCGAGGACATGCAGTCGGGGCTCTTCGCGCGCGCGAAGGCGCATCGCGACGCGAACATGAAGCGGATCGACTCGCGCGCCGAGTTCGAGGCGTTCTTCGGCGCGAAGAACGAGGCCGAGGATTCAGGCGGCGCGGTGAAGGGCGGCTTCGCGCTCGTCCACTACTCGCCCGATCCGAAGCTCGAGGACGAGCTCAAGGCGAAGTTCGCGGTGACCTGTCGCTGCATCCCCGTCGAGGGCGACGCCGAGCCGGGAACCTGCATCTTCAGCGGCAAGCCGAGCGCGCGGCGCGCGGTGTTTGCGAAGTCGTACTGAGTTTGAGCGCTCGCGACTTGGCGCGCTGGCCGCTGCACGCAGCCGCGGTCTGGATCGACAATACGCGTGTCGGGAGCGCCGTCGCGATTCACTCGCGCGGCGCTCGTTCAGAGGGAGCCGCCGCAGCGGCGACCGCTCAAATTACGAGTGCCCGCAGACGAAGTCTGCGGAACGGGTTGCGTGGGAGTCCATGCGCGTCGGGGCCTGTCGACTCGTGACGCAAGCGGTTCCGCAGATTCCGGCTTCGCCTGCATCTGCGGGCACTCACGTCAAGCGACGCTCAGCACACGCCGCTCACTTCACGTTGTCTTCTTCTTCGGCCGCAGTCGTCTTCGCAACGGGCGCGGTCTCGTTGACCTGCGCCAGCTCGGCCTTCTGCAGCGGATCGTTCGGCGTCGGCTTCTGCTCAGGGAGCAGCCAGCGGTACGACCACGCCACCGACCAGCCCGCGAGCGGACCGCCGCCCAGCTTCACGGTCATGAGCTGGTAGACGCCGCGGTCGCGGTAGACCACGTCGACTTCCGCGGTGCCGCCAGAGATGCGCAGCTGCTTGACCGAGTAGACATCCTCATCCTCGACCTCCATCGCGCGCGCGTTGTCGGGCAGCAGGAAGGCGACGCGATTCCAGGTGTTCTCGCTCAGGCCGTCGGGGAGGTTGAAGACGATCGGCTTGCCGGGAGCGATCTGCCGCGATGCCTCGCGGATCGCGCCTGCCATGACTTCAGGTCCAGGCGACACATTGGGCGTGGAGATCGGCTTGCCGTCGACCGGCGGATAGGTCGACATGGCGGTGCAGGCGGCAGGGAGAACGGCGAGCAGGATGCAGGCGGCGAGGGAACCGAGCTTCATGCGCGCATCCTAGCCATGAGCCCAGACGCGATGGCGTGTAAAAACATCGTCGGCGCCGCGGAAATCCGAGGCGCCGACGATGCAAACGTGGAATTCGGTCTGCGGCGCGGACGGGAATCCGAACAACCGCAAGCTCGAGGGATCCGGCCAGCTGGTGCCACGATGCACTTGCTGGCGGCGGCGCACACTTCGCGCGCCTCCCTTGCAGGCCGCTTTCGCGAACCTGTTCTTGTCAGAGCCAGCCCTTAAAGGGGGGGAGTTGGGGAGGGGAGAGGACCAACCCTGACGTACGAGAAGAGACAAACGGCGGTGTGCTTCTGCGCAAGCAGGGCAAGATTCCGAGGAAATCTCGTGCCAAGCACGTGCCAGGCACGTGCCTGGCACCCGCAAGTGCATTTCTTGTATGACTTTAGAGGTTCCTGGCACGTGCCTGGACCGTGCCTGGCACCGTTTCTGTGGGGAGTGGGCGGGCGTGTCCCTCGCGGTCGAGGCACGCCAGCGTCGTCGACGCCTCCGCCACCATGGTCTCCCCCCGGTAGAGCCGGTACGTGTGCTCGACCTTCACGGGTCCCCACGTCCGCAGCTCCGTGACCAGTCGCAGCAGGTCGTCGTAGCGTGCGGGGCTTCGATACCGCACATCAAGACGCACCACCGCCAGGAACACCCCGGCCGCCTCGAGGTCGCGGTAGTTGCCGCCGCTTGCGCGCAGCATCTCCGTCCGCCCGATCTCGAACCAGATTGGATAGACGGCGTGGTGGGCGACGCCCATCGGGTCGCACTCGGGATAGCGCACGCGGATCTCGGTCTCGTGCACGGTCAGCGGCTCGGCCGGAAGGGTGTCGCGTGCTCTCGTCATGATGCGTGCCGTGTCACTTGCCGATGCAGAAGCGCGAGAAGACGAGCCCGAGCACGTCGTCTGGATGGACCGGCCCGGCGACCTCGCCGAGGGAATCCAGCGCCGCGCGAAGCAGGCTCGCCACCAACTCGACATCGGTCAGGCGGCGGCGCGCGGTGCAATCCGACTGCTGCGGAGCGGCCAGCGCGGCCACGTCACGCAGCGCGCGCTCCGCCTGTGCGAACGCGCGATCCTGTCGCGGCAGCACGGCCGCAAGCTGTGCCCGCCGAAGCGCACGATCGCTTCGGATCCGACCAGCGATCTCCTGACGGAGCTGCTCGACGCCTTCCCCCGTCCGCGCGCTCACCCGAAGCCCCCCGCTTGCACCGCCGAGATCGGACATCGTCGACACGTCGATCATCTCGCCCGAGACCTCGCCGCCTGATGCGAGCGCGATCGGCTCCGCGCGAGGCGCTGTACAGCGGACGATGACATCCGCGCGCGCGAGCATCTCCGCAGCGCCGCGCTGCATATCGCGATGAATCGAAGCGCTCGCGCCGCGCGCCTCGCGATCGATGCCGGCGAGATCGGCGAGATCCGCCTCGATCCCCCTGCCGAGCACGATCCGCTCGACGATCGCATCGCGGGTCGTTCCCGCCAGCTCGCTCGCGATCGAGCGCGGCCGCCCGAGCAGCGCGTTGAACAGCGTGCTCTTGCCCGCATTCGGCGGCCCGGCAAGGACGATGAGCGGCGTCGCCACCGCGTGCGCCGAGCCCTGCGCGCCGCGCAGCGCGGCGCATGCATCGGCAAGCTCGCCCGCCCTCCGCGCGAGCACGTCGGGCGCGATCGCCACGACATCCTCCTGGTCGGTGAAGTCGATTCCCGCCTCGACGAGCGCCAGCAACTCCGCCACGCGCGCCAGCTCCGCGGCCGCCCGCATGCCCGTCGCCCCGCTCGCGAGCTCATCCGCGGCGACCAGTTCCGCGTCGCTCGTCGCTGCGATGCGCGCTGCGATCGACTCCGCTTCGTCGACGGAGAGCCGGCCGCCAAGATGCGCGCGAAAGGCGAACTCGCCCGCCCGCGCGAGGCGCGCAGCAAACCCGCGTGCCGCGGCGCCCTCGATGAGCGCCGCCACCAGCGCCTCGACGAGACGCGGCGCGCCAACGCACGAAAGCTCGAGCGAATCCTCGCCGGTGAAGCTCGCGCCAGCATCCATCCACATCGCCAGCACCGGGCACGCGCCGAGTTCCGTCCGCGCACGCGCACGGACCACTCCGCGCCTCGGGCCGCCGATGCCGAGCACGACATCCGCCGCAGCCCGCGCGCCTGCGCCCGACACGCGCACGAGCGCGCGCAGCCCGCGCCCAGGCGGCGACGCGACCGCGACGATGGTGTCACGGGCGGCGGCTTGGGTCGCCAGCATCGCGGCTCAGCGCTCCTTGTACTTCTTCTTGTCCTGCTCGCGCTGCTGCGCGCGCTCGAGCGCCTTCTCGTACATGCGGCCGAGCAGGTCCTGCTTGCGCTTCTTCTGCTCGGGCGGCTTGGAGAGGTCCATCGCATCGACCTGCTTCTTGATGATGCGGCCCTCGATGATGCCGATGCAGGTCGAGGTCAGGATGTAGAGCGTGAGTCCGCTCGGCACCGTGTACATCATCAGCGGGAAGAGCAGCACCATCATCCACTTCATCATCTTCTGCTGGGCGATCTGCTCCTCGGTCTGGTTCGGCATCTGCGGCGTCATGTACTGCTGCTGCAGCCAGAAGACGACGCCCATGAGCAGCGGGAGCAGGTTGATCGCGGAGAGCGAGAAGAGATAGAGGTTGATCGGCTGCGGGAAGAGCAGGAAATTGTCGGGCGCAGAGAGGTCGGCGAGGAACGCCCAGTCGCCGAACGACTGGAAGAGCCCGAAGAACGGCGCCTGGTGACGGAGCGGGAAGGCGAAGAAGAGGACCGCGTAGAGCGCCATCCAGATCGGCATCTGCGCGAACGTCGGCAGGAGGCCGCCCACGCAGCCGGCGGGGCTCACGCCCTTCTCGCGGAAGAGGCGCATCTGCTCCTGCTGCATGCGCGCGGGATCGTCCTTGAACTTCTTCTGCAGCGCGTCGAGCTCGGGCTTCATCGCGCTCATCGCGCGAGAGAACCGCTGCATCGAGATCTGCGACTTCTTCTGCACGGGATGGAGGACGAGTCGCACGACGACCACCAGCGCGATGATCGCCAGGCCCCAGTCGAACACGAGGTAGTCGTGCAGGAAGGTGAGGAACCAGAGCAGGCCGTCGGCGAGCCACGAGAACGTGCACCACGAGCAGCAGCCCGCCATCACGTAGACGATGAGCTCGCCGAGGCGGAGACCCGAGTACGGCTCGACTCCCTCGAGGATCTTCGGATCGAGCGGACCCGCGTAGACGCCCATCGTGGTCGCGACGCGCGCGCCGGCGTCGATCTGCGTGACCGGACCCCAGAGCTCCGCGAAGATCTCGTCCGCAGGCGCGGCGAGGCCGTTGCCGCGGACCTGCACCTGCTCGATCGCCTGCAGGCGCTTCGAGGCGAGGTCGGGGCCGTGCACGGCGAAGGCGAAATAGCGATCGGTCGTGCCGTACCACACGAGCCCGAAGTTGCCGTCCTTCGACGCACTGTTCGGCCACAGCACGGAGTTCTTCTCGTCGATCTGCTCGACGACCGTCCCGCGCTCGTACATCTGCCCGTGCGCGGTCACCGCGTCCTGCTTCGGGTCGCGCTCGGGCGGGTAGAGGTAGCCGAAGTGGAAGCGTCGGACCTCAAGCACGCTGTGCGGATCGCGCGGCAGGTCGCCAGGGCCGTACTGCACGAGGCGCACGGCGTGCGGCTTGCCGTCGAGGTTCTCGACGGCGTGCTCGACTGTGAGCAGGTATCGGTTCGCGGTGTTCGCGCCGACGCGGCTGAAGCTGCGGGAGATGCGCAGCGCTGGCTTGCCAGACGCATCGGCGATCTCGGTCACGAAGCTGCCCGGGCGCGCGGGATCGGCTCCCCACACGGCGCCGAAGAGGCTCGTGAAGGCGCCGTCGATCTCGACCGCGCGCATCGCGAGCGCGGGCACGCTGAAGCCCTCGAGCTGGCGCGCCTCGACGAGGGTGTAGTGGTCCGCCTCGTTCATCGACGCGCCCTTGCTGGCGCTCACCGACGCATCCGACGTCGTCCAGTGCTCGGATGAGACGATGCGGTCGATGCCCGCACCGCTCGCCGAGTAGTCGATGCGGAACGGCGCCTGCGCCGGGTCGAGCGAGCCGTCGGAGGCCTTCGCCGCGGCCGTCATGCCCGCGGGAACCCGCGCGGTCCACGTGCCTGCCGCCACGGGCTGGGCGGCTGCTTGCGCTAGCTGACCGTCTGTGGCCGGAGGCTTTGCTGCATCGGCAGGAGCCGCCTGTTCGGTCGCGGGTGCGGTTGCCGCGGTGGCTTCCGCGGTGGGTGCCTCGGTCGCGGCCGTCGTCTGGGCGGCGGGCTTCTGCCCGCTGCTCACGATGACGCCGATGACGACGACCAGCGAGGCGAAGACGCTCGTGATGAGAAACTTCTTCAGTGTGGGGGACATGCGTGTGAAACCAGACTGCCCGGCGGACCGCCGAGCGGGGTGCAAAGCGTACCCCAAATGGGTTTCCCCGCGCGATTTGGCGTCAGAGGCGCTTATTGACCCAGTTGGAGCCGCTCAGCAAGCCACGGATCGAGGTCGGCGCCGGCTGCACGGAGGTCATGCAACTTCTTCTGCGTGCGCGCGATGTCGTATTCGACGCGGTGGAACGTGAAGCGGTCGGGCTCGCTTCCCGTGCCCGTCTCCAGGATGGCGTAGCTCGCGCGTGGATCGCGGTCACGCGGCTGCCCCACCGACCCTGGATTCAGGATGAAGCGCATGCCGCGCGGCATGTCGCTCTCGGTCGGCGTCCACTCGGTGGCATCGGGAGGCAGGCCAACCCACTCGATGGTGACGTCGCTGCGCCCGCGTCCGCCCGAGGCGGATGCGGCGGCAGGCGTGCCATCGCTGAACTCGCGGTCCTCGAGGAAGAAGCCCGGGACGTGGGTGTGCCCGACCAGCGCGCTCACCCGCTGCGGGGTGCCCGTGGGCGACGGCAGCGTCAGCATGCGGAAGCTGCGCTCGATGCGGTGCGCGTTCTGCTCGGCATCGGTCGGGAAGAGGTACTCGTTCACGGGACGCGTGGGCGAACCATGCACGCAGATGTAGCGGTCCAGCATCACCTGCCGCGGCGAGATGCTGAAGAGGAAGTCGACGCGCGACTTGGGATCGCGCAGCATGCCGGCGCGCTTCGCGGCATCTTCGGCCGTGAGCTCTCCCTTGCCGCGGCGGGCATCGAGCTCACCGATCACCTTGTCGAGCTGCGCGGGCGTGAGCGTGCCGAAGACCTGCTGGCGGGTCCAGAAGGCGGCGTTCCGCGCGACGGGGTTGAAGTTCGTGGGCTCATAGAGCGCCGCGAAGTCGTGATTGCCGAGCAGCGACCACTCGCAGGTCGCACGCACGAGGTCGACGCACTCGAGCGGATCGGGGCCGTAGCCGACGACATCCCCGAGGCAGATCATCGAGTCGTAGCGCTGGCTGCGCGCGTGCGCGATGACCGCTTCGAACGCGGCGAGGTTGGCGTGGATGTCGCTGACGATCGCGATGCGCATGCGTGCTACCCGTGCGCGCCGAAGCGCGGGGCGGGATGGTAGCACGACCGATGGGTCAGGTCGGGAATTTCACCGTGCGCTGCAGCGAGAAGCGGAGGGCTTCCTGCATCGATCGCGCGTTCACGGGCTTGGCGAGGATCCGAGTGCCCGGCGGGAACTCGTTCGGGTCGGGGTTGTTGCTGGTGAGCACGAGGCGCGTGCCGGGGGCGACATCGTGGAACTCGAGCCCGGATCCATCAGGGAGCTTGCGCTCGCTGATGATGAGGTCGGGGCGGCACTGCGAGATCAGCTGACGGGCCTCGGCGAGCGTCCGCGCGCAGATCGCCTCGAGGCCCATCTGCTTGAGATGCTCGGAGATGTCGCTCGCAGCATCGGCCGACCCATCGACGACCAGGACATGCATGGTCTGGGTCGGCGCGGGTGACTGCGACTTCGAGCCGTGACCGTGGGTCCGCCCATGACCATGGCCATGGCCATGTTGCTTGCCATGCCCATGGGTCTTCCCGCCATAGTTGCGCTTCGGCTGCGACTGCGCGTTCCCGCGGTAGATCGCTCCGAAACTCTCGTCGGCGTCTGTCGAGGGCGTCGCAGTCGGCTCGGGTGTCGGGGCAGGAGCAGGCGCAGGGGCAGGCACTGCGGGCACGTTCGGCGCAGCCGCCTCGACGATGCTCTTGATCGACGGGCGCTGCGGCTCGACGCGCAGGTCGAGCTTCTCCGCGACCCGCTCCGCCACGCGCTCCGCCATGCGCTCGACGACCTTGGCGACGACCTTCTTCTCGGCCTGCTTCTCGACGTCCTGCATCGCCGCCGCCTCGATCGCGCGCTCCAGCGCGGCATCGCCGGCGGGCGTCTCCACGCGCGGAGCCTTGATGACGAGGGTGAAGATCGCGCCGCCGGTCAGGCGGTTCTCCGCATGGACGTCGCCGCCGAGCAGTCGCGCGCAGCGGCGCACGATGGCGAGGCCGAGTCCCGCGCCGTCCTTGTGATGGCGCGCCGTGCGCTTGCCCTGCGTGAACGGATCGAAGAGCGTGTCGATCGAATCGGCATCGAGCCCGGGTCCGTTGTCGAGCACGCGGAAGGCGAGCATGTCATCGGCGCGACGCTCGACCTCGACCACGACGGGGCCGTGCTCGGAGAACTTGATCGCGTTCGAGAGCAGGTTCACCAGCGCCTGGCGGATGCGAACGAGGTCGGTCTCCACGAAGTGCTTCGCGTCGGTCGAGTGGCCGATGCAGCGGGTCTCCACGGTGATCCGCTTGAGATGCGCCTTCGGCGACACCACGGCGCGCGCGTCGGCGACGATCTCGCTGATGCGCACCGCCTGCGGCTCGACGCGCCATTGGCCGGCGTCGGAGCGGATGAGCTCGAAGAGGTCATCGATGAGCGAAAGGCCGTGCGCCGCGGTTCGGCGGATCTCGTCGACGCGCGAGCCGGCGGCAAGCGTGTCGCCGTCGCGAAGCTCGAGGTCGAGCATCTGCAGCGCCGCGTCGACGGAAACGAGCGGCGCGCGGAGGTCGTGGCCGAGCGCCTTCAGGAAGGTGGCGAGCGTCTCGGTCGCGCGCTCCGCCTTGTCGCGCGCCTGCTCGAGTTCGCGCTGCCGCGCGTCGAGCTCGCGATGGGCGGCTTCCAGTTCTCGGACGGTGTGCGATTGCGCCTGCAGCGTGACAGAGAGCCGGTCGACCAGTCGCTCGATGTCGGACGCCGTGAGGAGCGAATCCCGCCACGACTGCGAGGGGGCAGCGGGCAGGTGGTGACGAGAATCCGAATCCTTGGATTTCATGGCAGAAACAGCTCCGATGTGCCCGCCGGCGGAGTGGAGGGCATCGGCAGATCGGCTTCCGCCCGGACCCGAATCACCCTCCTCCACGGTCTGCGCATCAAATCGCGGCTATTCTCTCGACCCCTTCCGCGGAAACGGCACAAACCAACCGACGCGGAACCAACGAGGCACACCATGGCTGACACCAAGCATTTCGACCTCATCGTCATCGGCGGCGGACCCGGAGGCTACGTCGGCGCGATCCGCGCCGCCCAGATGGGCCTGAAGGTGGCCTGCATCGAGCGCGGCAAGCTCGGCGGCGTCTGCCTGAACTGGGGCTGCATCCCGACCAAGGCGCTGCTCCACAACGCCGAGCTCTACATGGAGGCGGTGCGCCACGGCAAGGACTGGGGCTTCGAGATCGATCCGTCGACGGTCAAGGTCGACTGGGCGAAGGTCATCGGCCGCTCGCGCAACATCACTGGCACGCTGAACAACGGCATCGCATTCCTGTTCAAGAAGAACAAGATCGAGCACATCGAGGGCCACGCGAAGGTCCTGAGCGGCAAGACCGCATCGGGCCCCTGCCGCGTGCAGGTCTCGAAGGCCGACGCCGACTACTACCACGGCACCGGTGGCGAGAAGGTCGCCGAGTACACCGCGACGCGCGTCATGGTCGCGACCGGCGCCGCGCCGAACGAGCTGCCCTTCGCGAAGTCGGACGGCAAGACGATCCTCTCGAGCTACGACGCGCTCACCATCGCCAAGCAGCCGAAGTCGATGGTCATCATCGGCTCGGGCGCGATCGGCATGGAGTTCGCGTACTTCTTCAACGCCTTCGGTACCAAGGTCACCGTCGTCGAGATGCTCGACCGGATCCTGCCGAACGAGGACGAGGACATCTCCGCCGCCGCGCTGCGGGCGTTCGGCAAGCAGGGCATGGAGTTCAAGGTCGGCACGGTGACGACCGCGATCGACAAGACGGCAACCGGCGCGAAGGTCACCCTCGCGCAGGCCGCCGACCGCTCGAAGACCGAGACGATCGAGGCCGAGTGCGTGCTGGTCGCCATCGGCGTGAAGGCGCGCTACGAGGGGCTCTTCGACGAGAAGCTCGGCCTCAAGATCGAGAAGAACCACATCTGGACCGACTACAAGGACAAGAAGGAGCCGACGTACCAGACCTCGGTTCCCGGCGTCTACGCGATCGGCGACTGCATCGGCGCCCCGTGGCTCGCGCACATCGCGAGCGAAGAGGCGGTCGCCTGCGTCGAGCGCTTCATGGGCCACCACACGCTGGGCGTCGACTACGCGTCGATTCCCGGCTGCACCTACTGCAACCCACAGATCGCCTCGGTCGGCATGACCGAGAAGCAGGTCAAGGAGAAGGGGCTGAAGTACAAGGTCGGCAAGTACAACTTCAAGGGCCACGGCAAGGCGATCGCCGTCGGCGCGACCGAGGGCCTCGTGAAGGTCATCGTGAGCGAGCCGTACGGCGAGATCCTGGGCGCGCACATCATCGGCGAGGACGCATCGGAGCTCATCGGCGAGATGGGCCTCGCGCGCCGCGTCGAGGCGACGATCGAGGACGTCATCTCGACCGTGCACGCGCACCCGACGATGCACGAAGCCCTGCATGAGGCTGCGCTGGCGACGGAGAACCGCGCGATACACGCGTGAGGCGGTCGCGGCCTTGCGATCAGCATTTCGGGAGCCGCCGCAACGGCGGGCACTCAAGACGTACGAGCACCAGAGGGAGCGGCCGCAGCCGCGACCGCTCGAACCATGGGTGCCCGCAGATGGAGGCAACGCCGGAATCTGCCGACCCCTGAAGCACGCGGTTCCGCAGACTTCGTCTGCGGGCACTCGTTGCCTATCGACTCCGACGGATTGGCATCGAGCTCGTCCTTGAGTCTGACGGGAGTTCGTTTGTAGTGAGTGCCCGCCGATGGAGGCAACGCCGGAATCTGCCGACCCCTGAAGCACGTGGTTCCGCAGACTTCGTCTGCGGGCACTCAAGACTTACGAACGCCAGAGGGAGTGGCCGCAGCCGCGACCGCCCGAACCATGAGTGCCCGCAGATGGAGGCAACGCCGGAATCTGCGGAACCACTTGCGTCCGGAGTCAATCGCCAAACTCGGAACATGGACTCCCGCGTCGGTGGTTCCGCTGACCTCGTCTGCGGGCACTCATTGCAAATGGACTCCCGCGATCCCAAGCGCCAGAACGAGCCGCCGCACGGTTCTGCCTGCATAAGCCGCACAGATGGAACCCCGCGCGGGCGTAACGGTCATTCACCGCCGCGCCTGCTGTCATTTTCCGTCGATGAAAACAACTGATCCACGATGCATGCGCCGCGCGACCAGCCACCGCGACCGAGCGATGCCGCCTCGGACCCGATCGACGGATTCCAGATCCGCTCGCTGATCGGCGAAGGCGGCTTCGGCTATGTCTACCTCGCGGAGCAGTCGAAGCCCGTGCGGCGACCGGTCGCTCTCAAGGTGCTCAAGCCCGGAATCGACAGTCCGCGCGTCATCGCCCGCTTCCAGGCCGAGCAGCAGGCACTCGCGCTCATGGAGCATCCGAACGTGGCCCGCGTCTACGGCGCCGGCACGACCGCGTCCGGCCGTCCATACTTCGCGATGGAGTACGTCGACGGTCCATCGATCATCGAGCATTGCAACCGCGTGCACATGTCGATCGAGGACCGCGTCCGCATGTTCATCGCCGTCTGCGATGGCGTCCAGCATGCGCACGCGCGCGGCATCGTGCATCGCGACCTGAAGCCGCGCAACATCGTCATCTCGACCCGCGGCGAGCCCACGCCGAAGGTCATCGACTTCGGAATCGCCAAGGCGCTCGACGAGGCGGAGATGCCGAGGATCGACACCGCCGACATGACTCAGACGGGAAACCTCGTCGGCACCGTCAACTATGCGAGCCCCGAGCAGATCGTCGGCATCACCGATGCGATCGACGCGCGAAGCGACGTCTACTCGCTCGGCGTCGTGCTCGCCGAGCTGCTTGCCGGCGCCACGCCGATCGACCTGCGCGGCCTCAATGGGCCGCTGCTCGCGCAGACGGTGATGTACGTCGATCCGGTCCTGCCCAGCGATCTGCCCGACACCATGCCTCCCGAGCGCGCGCGCGCGATCGCGGAGGAGCGCGGGATGAGCGTCGATGGCCTCAAGCGCGCGCTGCGCGGCGACTTCGACAGCATCGTCCGGAAGGCGATGGAGAAGGAGCCCTCCGAACGCTACCTGAGCGCGATCGAGCTCAGCGCAGACCTCGTGCGCGCACTTCATCACCAGCCGATCAAGGCGCGGCGCGCGGGGCGCGTCTACCGATTCCGCAAGTTCGTTCGCAGGCGCATGCGAGCGATCGCGATCTCGGCAGCCGTTGCGGTGGCTGTGCTCTCCGCATCGACGTACGGAGTCGTGCGGTCCTTCGACGCGAACGCGGCCCGAAAGGAATCCGATGCGGCGATCCGGCAGCGCGCCGATGCGCAGCTCGCGACCGTCGACATGCTCGAGCTCCTCGTCGGACTGCTGCGTGACGAGAATGCGGAGGAGGCGCCTGGCACCCGGCGCATGGACCTCCGCACGCGCCTCGAGCAGATCTCGGCGCGCGGCTCCACCCTCGCGATCTCACCGAGCCTCGAGGCCGATCTCCGACTCCACCTCGGGCGGGCCTTCCTGAGCCTGCGCGACTTCGCCCGCGCGGAAGTCGAGGCGCGGCGCTGCATCGATCTCGCAGGCATCCATGGCGTCGACGACCAGCTCGAGCGCGTGCGCGGAACCCTGCTGCTCGCCGCAGTCGAGCGCGAGTCGGGCGATCCATCGAAGTCGCGCGTGACGCTCTCGGAGCTCGCCGCGCTGCTGCGCCGCCTCGAGGATCGAGGCGCGACGCCGGGCCTCGACGCGACGGAGATCGCCTCGCTCGACGCGAAGCGCTCCTTCGAGAGCGGCCTGACCTTCCTTGCGATGAATCTCCCGAATGACGCCATCCAGGCGCTCAACGACGCGCTGCTGAAGTCGCCGCCGAAGTCGATCGGGCATGTCGCCCTGGTCAATGCGGCGCGCACCGCGAAGATCGATGCGCTCCTGAGCCTCGGCCGCGCGAGGGAGGCCGAGGTGCTCGCGCACGAGCTTCTCGCCACCCAGATCAGCGTGCTGCCTGCCGGTCACCGCTGGATCGCAGCGACCCGCAGCGCACTGGGCGAGGCGCTCTACCGCCAGAACCGCGGGATCGAAGCAGAGCCGATCCTCGCCTCGGCGCACGCGATCCTCACGTCGTCCCTCAGCTCCGACAGCGCCCTCCTGCGCGCCTCAAGCCGCCGCATGGACGAGCTCGCGCGCATCCTCGGGCGGGGCGTGCGCATCGCGCCCGATCTGCCGGCGACCGACCCCACCGTGTCCGACCGCTGACGGTCACTTCACCCGCACGAAGCCGGACGGCGGCGTCTTCCGCATCTCCGCGATCAGTTCGTCGAGCGCGCGCGCGCGGCCTGCATGCGCCGCGACGTCGATCCCGACATCGCAGCGGCGCGCCAGCGTCTCGCCATGTCCGTGCACATGCCCGTGCAGGTGAAACCCGCCGTTCGGGCGCCCCTGCCACTGCGAGATCGGATAGTGGAACATCACGATCCGCTCGTCGACGCCCGCGATGCCGCGGCCGCTGACCACGTCGGCGACGCCCTCGAAGAGCGCATCGAAGCGCTTCTCGCCCAGCGGGTCGTGGTTGCCGCGCACGAGGTAGATGCGCTTGCAGGCGATCGCCCCGCGGAGCGCCTCGGCGCGCTTGTGCACCTTGGCATCCCATTCCGCCGGACCCATGAAGTCGCCGAGATGGACCAGGATGTCCTTCGCGCCCACGCTGGCGTTGATCGCGGCGATCATCGCCTCGTCCATCGCCTCGGCGCTCGGATACGGGCGCGCGAAGATCCGCAGCGCCTCGGCGTGCCCGAAGTGGGTGTCGGCGGTCACGAAGATCCGACGCGTGGTCTTGACGAGGTCCTTCGCGATCGACATGCGCGAAACAGTACCATCCCGCCCATGATCGCCACCACCGCACTCGTCGCAGCGCTCGCACTCGCAGCCCCGCAGGAACAGCTCGAACGCTACGGAGGCGTCAACCTCGTCAACGAGACGCCCGACCAGCACGACGCGCGCATGCAGTGGTTCCGCGACGCCAAGTTCGGCATGTTCATCCACTGGGGCGCGTACTCGACCGCCGGCGGCGAATGGAAGGGCAAGCCCGTCGGAGGCGTGGGCGAATGGCTGCTCTCGAACGCGCAGATCAAGCCCGAGGACTACGAGGTCCTGCAGCAGCAGTTCAACCCCGTGAAGTTCGACGCGAAGCGCTGGGTCGCCATCGCCAAGGACGCTGGCATGAAGTACATCGTCATCACCTCGAAGCACCACGACGGCTTCTGCCTGTGGGACTCGGCGCTCACCGACTGGGACGTCGGCGGCTCGCCGTTCGCGCCGCGCGATCCGCTCAAGGAGCTCGCCGATGCCTGCGGCGAGGCCGGCATCCGCCTGTGCTTCTACCACTCGATCATGGACTGGCACCACCCCGACTACCTGCCGCGCCGCGCGTGGGACACCCGCCCCGCCACCGGCGCGCAGTACGGGCGCTACGTCGAGTACATGAAGGGACAGCTGAAGGAGCTCACCTCGGGGCGCTATGGCAAGGTGGGCATCATGTGGTTCGACGGCGAGTGGGAGGGCACCTGGACCCATGAGATGGGCAAGGACCTCTACGACTTCGTCCGCAAGCTCGACCGCGACATCATCGTCAACAACCGCGTCGATACCGGTCGCTCGGGCATGGAGGGCATCACCCGCGAGGGCGACTACCGCGGCGACTACGGCACGCCCGAGCAGCAGATCCCTGCGACGGGGCTTCCGGCCGGCGTCGACTGGGAGACGTGCATGACGATGAACGACACGTGGGGATTCAAGAAGTCGGACGACAACTGGAAGTCGTCGGCCGACCTCATCCGCAAGCTCGTCGACATCGCCTCGAAGGGCGGCAACTTCCTCCTCAACGTCGGTCCGACCGGCGAGGGCGAGATTCCGACCGCGAGCGTCGAGCGTCTCGCTGCGATGGGCGCGTGGATGAAGACGAACGCACGCGCGATCCAAGGCGCGATGGCGAACCCGTTCCCCGAGTCGCCCGCGTGGGGACGCGTGACCCGCGCCGTGAATCCCGACAAGAGCGACCGCCTGTACCTGCATGTCTTCGACTGGCCGAAGGACGGAAAGCTGCGCCTCAGCGGGCTCATCAGCGAACCGCGCGCGGTGCAGATCCTCGGGCAGCGCACGAAGAACCTGTGGACGTTCAACCAGGATGCAGAGGCGTGGGTGTTCAACCTGCCTGAGCAGCCGCTCGACCCGGCGTGCACGGTGGTCGCCGTCGACCTCGCAGAGCCGCTCGATGTGGCGCGGATGCCGGTCATCAGCGCGATCGACGACACCTTCGTCGGGCAGCAGATGGTGGTCGTCGGTCAGTACGGCGACTCGAAGGTCATCAACCGCTACACGACCGATGGCAGCGATCCGGCGCCGACGAGCACGCCAGCCGGCCGCGCGTTCACGATCAAGGACTCGCTGACCGTGAAGGCGCGTGGATTCGTCGGCGAGAAGCCGGTCACGCCGGTCGTTTCGCGCGCCTTCGCGCGAGTCGAGCCGAAGGCAGGCGTGCAGGTGCTCAAGGCCGACGCTGGCCTCGCCTACACCGCCTATGAAGTCGCCAGCACCATCAAGATGTGTGCCGAGATCAGCAAGGGACGCAAGGCGGGCGAGGGCGTGGCTCTCGCGCCGACCATCGCCGTGAAGCCGCGCGAGGAGAACTTCGGGCTCGTATTCACGGGCTTCCTCGAGGTCTCGAAGCCGGGGCTCTACCGCATGCACCTCGATTCCGACGATGGCTCCGTCCTCAAGGTCCACGGCAAGGTCGTGATCGACAACGATGGCCCGCACAGCGCCACCGAGAAGTCGGCCGCCGTCGCGCTCGATGCCGGCCTGCACCCGATCGAGATCCTCATGTTCGAGGCCGCCGGGCAGGACCTGCTGCGGCTCTCGTGGCAGATCCCGGGGAGCAACGCGAAGGTGCCCGTGCCCGAGGCTGCGTTCAAGCACTGACACGCGACCCGCGAGACCGATTCATGCGACTCTCCACGATCCGCGCCGATCTCCTGCTTCTCGTCGCAGCCGTCATCTGGGGCTCCGGCTTCGTCGCGCAGCGGCTCGGCAGCGAGCATCTCGACGCCTTCGCGTTCACGGGACTTCGCTTCACGCTCGGCACGCTCCTGCTGCTGCCGCTGCTGAAGTTCGCGAAGTGGCCGAAGCACGTCGCGCCGGTCTTCTCGTGGCGCGCGACGACGCGCGGCGGCATCATGGCGGGCATCGCGATGACGCTCGCCGCGACCGTGCAGCAGCACGGGCTCGGACAGACGACGGCGTCGAACGGCGCATTCATCACCAGCCTCTACGTCGTGTTCGTGCCGTTCGTGGCGATCCTGCTCACGCGCCACCGCATCGGCTGGGCCGTGTGGACCGGCGTCGCGCTGGCGGCGGTCGGCCTCGCGCTCCTCGGCATCCAGCCCGACGCCACCATCAACAACGGCGACTGGTGGATCCTCGTCTGCGCGATCCTCTGGGCGTTCCACGTGGTGATCGTCGGCATCTACTCGCGCGATGCGGAGCCGATCCGACTCTCGCTCATCCAGCTCGGCATGACCGGCGGCATCACCTTGGCGATCGCGTTCGCGCGCGGATCGGTCGGCGTTGAGACGATCGACGCCGCGAAGTGGGCGGTCCTGTACGGCGCGGTGCTGCCCGTCGCGGTCGCCTTCACCCTGCAGATGATCGCGCAGCGGCACGCGCCGCCCGCGCACACGGCGCTCATCCTCTCGCTCGAGAGCGTGTTCGGGATGCTCGCGGGAATCCTGTTCCTCGCCGAGCGCCCGACGGGCCAGCAGTATGTCGGCGCCGGGCTCATGCTCGCAGGCGTCGTGGTCTCGCAGGTGTTCCAGCCCCAGAAGGCTGACGTCGAGACCGCAGAGCCCGCGCGCGAAGAATCCTGAGAATCACCTGAGAGACGCCCGTTCCCGGTGCGGAATGCTTGCAGAGGACACCGTCTCGTCCTCGCACGCAGAACCCAAGCCACAAGGAACCCGTCATGAAGTCTCTCGTCTCGATCGCCCTCACCTCGCTCGCCTCGCTCGCCGTCGCTGCTTCCTCGCAGGCCGCCACCTACAGCGGCTTCACCATCGCTGCCGGCACCCTCCGCGGCACCAACCTCGTGGTGCAGGGCCAGACCGACGTCAATAACGCCACCAGCTTCGTCACCGTGCTGCGCACGACGGGCGTGTACGAGTACCCCGCTTTCGCCGTGACCGCGCCCGGCGTCTGCACCGCCGTCGGACCCGACTACGTCATCACCATGACCGTGATCAGCATCACGCAGACGCGCGTCAAGATCGCTGCGACCGCTGCGACCTGCGGCATCAAGACGGTCTCGTTCGGCACCCCGAACTCGCGCTGCGCGTACGACCTCACCAACCCGAATCCGGGCACCGTCGGCTCGGCGCAGGGCGCGAACATCGTGCCCGTCGCAGGCGGACTGATCGGCATGTGGGACGCCAAGGCGAAGTTCGACAACGCCGTGTACCTCTTCGGCTCGCCGCCGCGCAACGACCTCTACTCGCGCATGACGATCTTCTTCAGCTCGGCGTTCGACGCCGGCGACGTGTTCGCCTTCAACGTCGACACCGACAACATCAACTGATTCCACGCACTCCTCAGCGCGCGGGCGGCCCTGGACGAAGGGTCGCCCGCCGCGTTTTTGCCGGCGTCACTTCGCGCGCACGGAGAGCCGAACCGAGCCGGTCGTGGTGCGGATCTCGCTGTGCCCCGTGCCGGCGCCGACCTCGACGGTGCGCGCGTGATCGGTCTCGTGTGTGGTGCGCATCCGGCGGCTGGGATCCGACAGCGAGATGCCGCCGTTCGTCGTGTGCATCTTCACCTGTCCATCGAATGCGGCGCCGACCTCGACGCTTACGTCGCCCGTCTTCGACTCGATGTCGAAGGGAAGATCATTCCCGTCCGCAAGCGACACCTCGACTGCGCCGTTCGCGGAGGTCGCCTTGACCTCCGCGCCCGCGCCGGAGACCTCGATGTCGCCATTCGACGCGTTCGCCTCCAGGCTGCCGGCGTGGCCGGTGACCTTGATCGCGCCGTTGCGCGTCGAGACCTTGAGCTTGCCGGCGGTGCCCGACACGGTGATCGCGCCATTGGCGCACTTCAGGCTCGAGTCACCGCACTTCGGCACGACGATGCGCACCTTGACGCTGTCGCCGCGCACCATCTTGCCCGGGAACATCGGCTGCACGACCACGCTCTGGTCGGCCGCGCGCTCGGCGTAGAGACGCACGAGCTCCGCGCGCCGCTTGAGGTCCTTCTCATCGACGCCGCCGACGGTGAACTCGGCCTCGACGAGCGGCGTGTCGCGGCCTGCATCGACGATGAGCTCGATCGAGCCGTTGGCGACCTCGCCGACGACACGCTCGGGCTTGCTCGCATCCTTCGCGGCGGCGATGTCGGCGCTGCGCGAGACCTTCATGGTCTCGACGTCGTCATCCGCAACCGCAGCGAAGGTCAGGAGAAACGGGACGAGCAGCGAGAGAAGCGGTCGCATGGGGGGATTCCTGTGTCAGAGAACCAGCGCAGCGTGCGCCAGACGTCCTCATATCGGCTCGTTGGACGCCTCAATTCGCAGGTTATTCACCTGCGCCAACTTCTGTCGGGGTCTGCGCGGGCGGGCGCCGAAAGAAAGCCCGCCGCAGCAGCGTGCAGCGGCAAGCGCCAGGAGGATCCTGGGCGGGCTCAAGTCAGCAACGTTCAGTCAACCGCTCGGCAGGTGGATGTGCCGGCGCAAGCGAAGAAACGGTAGACAACCATGAACTCCATCCCAAACATCGACCGCGTCACCGAACAGCTCTTCTCCCACCTCGTGAGCGGCGAGCGTCGCGCGGCGCGTGACATCGCCGAGACGCTGTACGCGGCGGGCATCGCGCCGGAGACCGTCTCGAAGGACCTCTTCTGGCCGCTCCTCGACCAGATCTCCAAGATGTTCCGCAAGGACCAGATCACCGTGCTCTCGCATCAGTACGCAACGCGCATCCTGCGCATGCTGGTCGACCAGGCGCAGGCGCGCTACACGATGGCGCCGGCGCGCAATCGCCGCATCTCGCTCTTCTGCGGTCCGAACGAGACCGAGGAGCTCGCGGGCCAGATGGTCGCCGACCTGCTCGAGGCGGATGGATACGACATCACCTTCGCGGGCGGCGGCGTGGCGAACGACGAGATCCGCGAGGAACTCGCGCAGCGTGAGCCGGACGTGCTCCTGCTCTTCGCGTCGAGCGCGAAGGACGCGCCGTTCATCCGCGAGCTCATCGACACCATCCGCGAGACCGGCGGCCACCCGAACATGCAGATCGCCGTCGGCGGCGGCATCTTCAACCGCGCGCCCGGGCTCGACGAGGAGATCGGCGCCGATCTGTCGGCGACGAGCCCGCGCGACCTGCTCGAGAAGCTCGTCTCGGACACCCATTCGCGCAACGCCCGCTGGGCGCCGCGCCTGCGCCGTGTGGCGTAAGTGTCTGTCTAGAAATCGCTTGCATCGCGCCGCCCCTTCCGCAGCCACCTGCGGGACGGGCGGCGCGGTCTTTTTTCACTGGTTGCTGAGAGATCACCTCGGGCTGCGCGGAATCCCTGTGTCGCCACCACGTTCCGGCGACGTTCGGAAACCCAAAGCAAAGAGGAGTCTCTCATGCGCCAGATCAGCAACATCGTCCTTGGTTCGCTCGCCTCGCTCGCCGTCCTCGGCTCGGCCAATGCCCAGACCTACCTGGGTCACGTCGCCAGCGCCGGCACCGTCACCGTCATTCCCGCGGCGAGCGACCTCCCGTCGGTCCCCGACATGCAGACCCTGTGGATCCGCCTGACCGACACCGCCGGCGCGACCATCCCGCTCACCCTCAACGCCGCGCTGACCACGACCTATGTCTCGGGTGGAGCGACGAGCACCATCACCCTCACCCCGCTCACCCCGACGCAGGTGCGCGTCAAGATCTCGCAGACGACGCCCGCTGGCGGAAAGGGCATCCGTCGCGTCGACTTCGGCACCGTGAATTCTCGCGCCGGCTTCGACATCGTCAACGGCATGGTCCGCACGCCTGGCTCGGGCCTTGGCTGCCCGCCCGTGCCCGGCGCCCTCGTCGGTCCGAGCCCGTGGGTCGCGAAGATCCTGTTCTCCAACGCCGTGTCGCTCGCTGGCGCAGCGCCGCAGAACGACCTGTACAAGTCGATGATGGTCGACTTCACCAGCCCGATGTTCAACGGCGCGTTCGAGTTCATCGTCGACATCGACCGCCTGTACTGATCGGCGCACCGACATCGATGCACCGCCGTGACTTCCTCAGCATGGCGTGCGAAGAGCCCCCGGCCGAATGGCCCTCGCCGGGGGCTCTTCCGTTTTTGGCAGTCGCTTGCGCTACCTTGCCCGCCATGCCATCGGATGCCTTCCCCGACATCGAGTCGATTCCATTCGTCGAGCGCTCCTCCAAGGACTCGCTCGGCTTCCGCCACTACCGCCCTGACGAGATCGTCGAAGGCAAGTCGATGCGCGACCAGCTGCGCTTCGCAGCGTGCTACTGGCACACGATGCGGAACGGACTCGCCGATCCGTTCGGCGCCGCGACCGCGCAGATGCCGTGGGACGACGGCAGCGACAGCCTCGACAACTGCCGCCGGCGCGCCGACGCGTTCTTCGAGTTCCTGCGAAAGTGCCGCATCGACTTCTACTGCTTCCACGACCGCGACATCGCGCCGGAGCGGCCGACGCTCGCCGAGTCGAACGCCGACCTCGACGAGATCGTGGCGCACTTCGAGGCGCTGCAGCACGCCAGCGGCAAGAAGCTCCTGTGGGGCACCGCCTGCCTGTTCGCGCATCCGCGCTATGTCTCGGGCGCAGCGACCAGCCCGCGCATCGAGGTGTTCGCGCACGCCGCGGCGCAGGTGAAGAAGGCGATCGAGGTCACGCACCGCCTCGGCGGCTCGGGCTATGTCTTCTGGGGCGGGCGCGAGGGCTACACGACGCTCGTCAACACCGACATGAAGCGCGAGCGCGAGCATCTCGCGCACTTCCTGCACATGGCGGTCGACTTCAAGAAGTCGATCGGCTTCAAGGGACAGTTCTTCATCGAGCCGAAGCCGCGCGAGCCGAGCGTGCACCAGTACGACTCGGACGCGGCGGCATGCCTCGCGTTCCTCCGCGAGTTCGGCCTGCTCGCGCACTTCAAGCTGAACATCGAGACGAACCACGCGACGCTCGCGGGACACACCGTCGAGCACGAGCTCGCGACCTGCCGCGCGGCGGGCGCGCTTGGCTCGGTCGATGCGAACTCGGGCACGGAGCACTGCGGCTGGGACACCGACGAGTTCCCGACCGATCCTCGGCTCACGACCAAGATGATGCTCGAGATCCTCGCTGCGGGCGGATTCACGGCGGGCGGACTCAACTTCGACGCCAAGCGCCGGCGCGAGAGCTTCGATCCGATCGACCTCTTCCACGCGCACATCGCGGGCATGGACGCGTTCGCGCGCGGATTGAAGGCCGCCGCCGCGATCCGCGCGGACGGTCGCATCGCGCGATTCGTGAAGGACCGCTACTCAAGCTGGGACTCCGAGCTCGGGCAGAAGATCGAGCGCGGCGCCGCCACGCTCGACGAGCTCGAGAAGGTCGCGCTGCACCGCACCTCGTGGCCGGTCGAGAGCGGGCGGCAGGAGATGCTCGAGCACATCCTGCACGAGTTCATCTGAATCATGAAGCTCGACGAAGCCCGCGCCATCCTGCATGAATGGGTCGCCAATCCCGCGCTCCGCCATCACATGGAGTGCGTCGCCGCGTGCATGGGCGCGTACGCCGATCTCGTGGCGCCCTCCGAGCGCGAGCGCTGGATGCTCGCGGGGCTGCTGCACGACCTCGATTGGGAAAGGCACCCCACCGCGGAGGAGCATCCGCGCGTGGGCGTCGCGTTCCTGCGCGGGCGAGGTGTGGACGAGGACATCCTGCACGCGATCATGGCGCATGCGCCGTACACCGGAACCGCGCGCGATACGCCGATGGCGCGGCATCTCTTCGCCGTCGACGAGCTCGCAGGCTTCATCGTCGCGTGCGGGAAGGTCCGCCCCGACGGTGTCGCCACGCTCGAGCCCTCGAGCGTGAAGAAGAAGCTCAGGAACCTGGCGTTCGCGGCAGCGGTGTCGCGCGAGGACATCGCGACGGGTCTTGCCGAGCTTGGCGTCGCCGAAGACGAGCACCTCGCGCGCTGCATCGCCGCCATCAGGGCTTTGTGACGCGCCGCGCCACGATGGCGCTGCCGCCGAATCCACCGCCGGTCATCCGCGCACCGAGGGCGCCGTTCGCCACGGCGTGCCGCACGATCGCGTCGAGCTCCGGAGTCGAGACATCGAAGTCATCGCGGAGCGATGCATGGCTCTCGAGTAGCAGCGCGCCGAAGCGGTCGAGGTCGCCTTGGTCGAGCGCCGCGACCGCGGCATCGACGCGCACGCACTCGTGGACGACATGCCGCGCGCGGCGGGCGATGCGCTCGGGCAGCGCGTCGATCTCGAACCAGCGTGCGTGTGGCAGCGCCGCGAGCTGCGGCACCGCCAGCGCCGCTGCAGCCTGCTCGGTGTCCGCGCGGCGCGCGGCGTAGCCGCCATCGCGCAGTGCATGGCGTACGCCTGAATCGATGATGTCGATGGCGAGCGCCTCCGGAAGCGCGACGGCGCGGTACGCAAGCGATGCGCAGTCGAGCAGGATCGCCTCGCCTGGGCGCGCATGCGCGACGCACCATTGATCCATGACGCCGCAAGGCATGCCTGCGTGGATGTGCTCCGCGCGCTGGCAAAGCAATGCGATCTGGCGCGGCGGCAGCTCCGCTCCTGCAATCGCGAGCGCTGCGCGCGCGACGGCGACCTCCAGAGCTGCGCTCGACGAAAGCCCAGCGCCGACGGGCACATCGCTTGCGACAGCGACCGATACGGACGGCACCGCGACTCCTGCCGCACGCAGCTCCATCAGCACGCCACGCGCGTAGCGCGTCCACTCGGAATCGGCCTCGAACTCGCTCGCGAACCGATCCTCTGCATCGAAGCGCGCCATGGCAACGTGGGTCTCGCGCGAGAGCGCCATGGGCAGCACGCGTCCACCCGCGTAGTCGACGTGGTCTCCGATCAGGTTGACGCGTCCGGATGCATGCCCGCACGCCGCCGCCCTGCGGCCGAAGCGCGCCTCGTGCAGCGCACGCGCGCGCCGTGCAACGTCAGTCGCGGGCGCCAAGCCACACGCCCTCAAGCAGCTTGCGCGACTCGTCGAGCTTCTCGGAGCCCTTGATGAATCCGAGCCCTTCCTCGACGAGCTTGCGGTCGCCGATCTGGTGGCCGATGTACGCGAGCAGCACGCCGTAGCTCGGCGAATCATCGCCGCGGACCGCGCGGTCGCGCATGACTTCGACACCCTTGTCGAGGCGATCCTTCGAGGGAAGTAGCGTGCGGTCGTACTTCGCGTCGATCAGCTCTGGATACGAGATGAACAGGTTTCGCAGGGTGAGCGACGCGGAGAGGTAGAGCCCGGCGCCGAGCTGCGCATGGGCGATTCCTGCCTCCGTGAGCGGATTGTTCGCGGCCAGCGCCTGCGCCTGCTCGAAGCGGCGCTCGGCGCGGAAGTAGTCGCCCTCGCGCAGCGCGTTTTCGCCCTGCTTCACCAGTTCATCGACACGGCGGCGGTCATCGACTCCGAGCGTGTCGATGGTCTTGCCATGCCGCAGGATGCGCGCGGCGTCTTCAACGGGAATGAGCACGCCACGCCGCTTCTCGCGGTCGGCCTCGCGCCCAGCCTCGCCATCGCGCGGCTTGCCGTCGGCCGAGATGAGCGCATCGACGGCACTGTCGCCCGTCGTCGACTTGGTCGCGTCAGGCTTGGTTCCATCAGGCTTGGTGCCATCGGGCTTGGTCGGGTCAGGCTTGGTGCCGTCCGGCTTCATCGGCTCGCGCGGACGCGCGCGCAGCCCGTCGAGCGACTCGCGGATTCGGTCAAGCTGGCTCGGTTCGGCCTCACCGGGCTTAGTCGCATCAGGCATGCTGCCGTCCGGCTTGGTCGGATCGCCCTTCTGCGCATTGATCGCATCGACGATGTCGAGATACGACTTGGGCATCAGCTTGCTGGACTGCATCTTCAGGCGGTCCGCCTCGTTCGTCGGCACAACCCGCGTATCCACGCGCCGTGGGTCGGGCGTGTCGAGCTCCATGCCGGGGCGGATGCGCGCGTAGTCGTCCATCGTGGTGAGGCCAAGCGCAAGATCCTGCCGCGCGCGTGCCCGCTCGTAGACGCTCATGCCCGCGCGGGCCATCGGATCGCTCAGCGCCTCGATCTGCAGCCCGCGCAGCGGCGAGATCACGTAGCGCAGCGGCACGCCCTTGTCGGATTGGCTGTTCGCGATCGTCCGGTCGGCGCCGAGGTCCCAATTGGTGCGCCCGATGGCCATCTGCGCATTCGCGCGATCGAGGCGCAGGCGGCTGTCAGGCTGGTCGTTGATGGTGCGCTGGTACGCGGTGCCGACCGGCGTCGACTCGCGGCGATACTCGAACACACCAAGCCCCTGCGCGACCAGGAAGCGGTCGCGGGCAATGGGCGAGGTCACGAAGGCAGGATTCGAGAAGGCGCTGTCGGCACGGAAGACGTAGTTGTCGTCCGAGCCGACGCGGGCGCGGAAGTCGGTGTCGGCGGTGTAGCCGACCGAGCCGCGGAAGCCGCGGCCGCCGGGCACCGAGCCTGTGACCAGCAGGTTGCGCGCGCCATAGTCGACGGGCACGGATCCGACGTTCGCACCGCCCGATCCGACCTGCGGGTTTGCGTCGAGCGAGTTGCCTGAGCCGAGCGTCTGCCCTGACCCAGCTGCACGGAGCCAATCGAAGGTCTGTCCGCCCAGGACATTTCCATCGCCAAGACCCTGCCCGCGACCGGGCATGTACTGAGAGGGACGATTCATCCCCTTGGGCTGGTTGCCCGCCCGCGAGCCGGAGATATTGGTGCCAACGCGTGTGCCCTGGACCTGGGTCTGGGCGTGGGACCCTTCGGCCAGGATCATGGCGAGCGACGCGGCTGCGAGAACCGCAATCGGACGAAGGCTCATGGGGGCAAGGGTCTGCATGTCAGGTGGGTCCGAAACGCACCCAAGTATCGGCTGACCTTCGAAGAAGGCAAGAGAGAACGGTGGAGAGAGGCGCGGTCTGACACCGCGGATCCCGATCTACGGCGCCGAGGTGGGTACAGGTTCGGAGGGAATGGTCCGTTTCGCCTCGCGCGCCGCCCCTGCCGACTGCATCGCCGCCACGATTTCGCGGGCGAACGGCTGCGAGAGCGCATGCACCGCGACCACGAAATCACCCTCGCGGTAGACCTCGACCACCCCGGGCGGGTTGCTGATCGCCTCGGGGATGCTGAAGACCTCACCCTTCGGCATGGCGATCGGGCGGCTGTAGCGGTCGTAGACGGTGAGCCGGTCCTCATCCTCGAGGATCGCGACCGCGGCAAGCTGTGGATCGCCGGGCCGTGTCGAGCGAACGACCGCCATGCCTCCGCGACCGCCGGGCAGGCGCACGCGCTGAACCGACGTCGCCTCGAGCCTGTGCGCCTCGAGCGACGGGAGGGCGACGCCGTGCTCGGTGATTTCGTCGACGCGCTGGGCGAATTCCTGCTCCGTCATCTCGGTGACGCGGGCGATGCGCGCTTGGTTGAAGTGCGGCTGGGAGCGCGAGACCATCGCCTCGGCAAGCTCGACGAGGGTGACTCCCGCAGGTACCTGCTGCCGATTGCCGATGCGTGGACCAAACACGCCGATAAACACGGAGAACAGCACCAGCGCCGCCGTCGCGGCGATCGCGGGGCCGCTGGTGTCGTGCAGCGAGCGGCGCGGCTTCTCGCGGGGAGCCTGATCCGACGCCATCGCTCGATCGGTCCCGACGTGTTCGTCGGCTCCGACTTCCGTTCTCGCGACCGGCTGCTGGGGAACATCCTCGTCCACGCGCACATCGTACGGTGCGGTCGCGAGGGGGCTGCGCGCAGGTCTGTAGGATTCCCCACATGACCCGTCCGGCTCCCGCGTACATCACAACGCCCATCTACTACGTGAACGACCGCCCGCATATCGGGCACGCGTACACGACCACGCTGTGCGATGTCTGGGCGCGCGCGATGCGGATCGACGGCAAGGACGTGTTCTTCCTGACCGGAACCGATGAGCACGGCGTGAAGGTCGAGAAGAGCGCGAAGGACCGCGGCATCTCGCCGCAGGCGCTTGCCGATGAGAACTCGGCGGAGTTCCGCAAGGTCATGGGGCTCTTCGGGCTCACCAACGACGACTTCATCCGCACGACCGAGCCGCGGCACGAGTCGCAGGTGAAGCTGTTCGTGGAGCGGCTGCTGAAGACGGGCGACATCTACCTCGGCGAATTCGTCGGCTGGTACGACGAGGGTCAGGAGGAGTACGTCACCGAGACCCGCGCGAAGGAACTCGACTACAAGTCGCCGATCTCGGGCAAGCCGCTCGTGCGCGCGACCGAGAAGAACTACTACTTCCGCCTGAGTGCGTACCAGCAGAAGCTGGAGGCGTTCTTCGCGGCGAATCCGCGCTTCGTGCGCCCCGAGGGCCGCTTCAACGAGGTGCTGGGCCGCCTGCGCGAAGGCTTGCAGGACGTGCCCGTCACGCGCACGAACTTCACCTGGGGCATCGGCATGCCGAACGCGCCCGAGCATGTCATCTACGTGTGGATCGACGCGCTCTTCAACTACGCGACCGCGCTCGGGCTCGCCGAGCCGCAGGGCGCGCTCGCGAGGGAGCGGACGAAGTACTGGCCGCCCGAGTACCACGTGATCGGCAAGGAGATCCTCTGGTTCCATGCGGTGATCTGGCCGGCGCTGCTCATGGCGTGCGGGCTCGAGATGCCGAGGTGCGTGTACGCGCACTCGTTCTGGATCTCGAACGGCCAGAAGATGTCGAAGTCGCTCGGCAACTTCATCGACCTGCCGACCATCGAGTCGTACTTCGCGAAGTACGGCCTCGATGCGTGGCGCTGGTACATGGTCACGCAGGGCCCGATCGGCACGCAGGACGCCGACTTCAGCCCGAAGCACTTCCATGAGATCTACACGGCTAACCTCGTGAATACCTTCGCGAACTGCGCGAGCCGGACGAGCTCGATGATCGAGAAGTACTTCGCGGGCGAGATGCCGGCCGCCGAGACGGCGACGATGCCGGTCTCGGGCGCGGCCGGTGCGCCAAGCTGGAGCGCGTTCACGCAGCAGACGAGCGAGAAGGTGCTGAAGCACTACGCGGATTTCGAGCTCGCCGAGGCGGCCGACGCGGCGCTGTCGATCGTGCGCGCGGTGGATCTGCTCATCAACGAGACGGCGCCGTTCAAGCTGGCGAAGGACCCGGCGAACATGCCGCGGGTCGCGCAGATCCTCGCGGCGTGCGCGGAGGGCGTGCGGGTGGCGGCTGTGCTGCTGACGCCGATCATGCCGAACAAGTCGGGCGAGGTGCTGGCGGCGTATGGATCGCCTGTCGACGCCTCCGGCGGGATGCTCGCCGCAGCCCGCTGGGGCGGGCTCAAGGCGGGGACGAAGATCGCCAAGTGCGCGCCCTTCATGCGGGTCGACGCTCCGACTGGGTAAACGGACAATTTTGACCGGTTTTCGACCAACGCTGATGGATCCGCCTCCCCGGCGCGGTTTGTCCATTGAAAGGACACACCAACCATGCGCCACATCACCGCCATCCTCCTGACCACAGCCCTGCTCACCGTCCCCGCGATCGCCCAGCAGTCCAGCGCTCCATCGCCGGCTTCCGCGACCGCAACGATCGGGGAACTCACGCAGATCCGCGCCCGCATGCAGGCTCTCGGGGCTGAACTCGGCAGCCTGCCCCAGGACTCGCCGAGGCGCTCGGAAATCAAGGAAGAGAGCGCGCGACTGTCAGAACAGATGCGACGCTACTCGGAGCACACGACGCCATTCACGGTCCGCGTTCCAATCGACACGAGGCTCGTCGAGATCTCCAACCGAATGTCGCCTGACTTCGGTCCTGAGCCGATGAAAGGCACGTCCCGCCGCACCTTCATCAACCATTTCGCCGATACGGTCGAACGAGACCTTTTGGCTCGCGGTTCGCACGCCAGCATCAGCGTCGATGTTCCCCTGGCGATGGTCACGATCACGGGGCCGCAATGGGAAGTGCAGGAGGCGAAGGGAGCGCTGCAGGAGGCGCTGCCGGCCTACCTTGAGCGCGTCCAACTGCTTGAGGCGGTCGAGCTGACCGGTCGGGACGCCCAGCGGCTCCGTCGCGAACAAGAGCAGTTCATCCAACGCGAGCGCTCGACTGTCAACATCAACTGGGAGGGAGGTACGCTCGGCGACCTCGTGAAGGCCGTGCGGTCGACCGTGGAGTGCAATGTGGTGCTCGCCGAGCCATCGGTCGGCACACTCGCGATCCCCGCGCTCTCGGTGAACCGGGTCACGCCCGACGTCTTCTTTCAGTCACTGCAGTCGATTCCGCTGGCCGAGGATCGCAGGCTCACCGTCACTGTGGTCGCGCCTGAATCCAAGCCGACCGACGGCAAGTCGCCGGCGCTCGAGACGCTCCCCGTCATCGTGATCGCTGAGAAGCCCCGCGCGGCTTCGACCAACGCGGCGTCCACCACGATCCAGCGCATCTTCGACCTCAGCGAATGGCCAGGCGCGGAAGGCGCCGGCATGAAGCGCCTCATCGAGGCCATCGACTTCGCGATGCAGGCGAACGGCACCGCCGAGCAGATGAAGATCCGATTCCACGAGCCGTCGCGCATCCTCTTCGCGAAGGGACCGTCCGACTCGATCCGGCTCGTCGACGAGATCGTCGACGCCATCCGAAACCAGAAGTGAACCGCAATGAACTCCGCGAATCCGACGACGAGTGGGCCGCGCGCGTCACGCGCGCGGTCCGCTCTGGTTCGCGGGAGGCGCTCGCCGAGATCTACGACCACTGCGCGGAGGACATCGTGCGGTTCGTGCGCGCAACAACCCGCCGCGACGAGTCCTTCGCGCTCGACTGCCTGCAGGAGATGTTCATGAGGCTCGCAGCCAACCCGCCGATCGTCGATGCGCACGCGGCGCTCGTCGCCTGGATGCGCGTGACGGCGCTGAATGTCGCGCGGAACACGGTCGTCGCCGAGCAGCGCAGAAGGCGTCGCGAGGACGCGACGATCGCGCGCGGCCAGGAGCCTGCGGGGCTTGACGACGCGGAAACGCTCGGGCGGATCCTGACGCAACTCGATGAAGACCAGCGTGCCTTGATCCGGCTGCGCCACGTCGAGGGCATGCGCATCAAGGCGATTGCGTCCGCGCTTGGCGCCACCCCAAATGCGATCGAAAGCGCGCTTCGGCGCATCGTCGCGCGCCTTCGCGCCGAGGAGTCGCCATGAGCCGCGAATCCACCATCACCCGTCGCGAAGCGATCCTCTCCACGGCTGGTACGGCGATGGACAACGCGCATCGCCGACGCACGCGGAACGCGCGAATCGCGAGCGCAGCAGCTGTCCTCGCGCTTGCGTTCACCACCGCGATCCTCTTCAGCCGAACGTCCCTGCGAGAGGATCGGCTCCGTCCGCTTGCCATCGACTTCCGCTCGATCCATGCGACGACCGAGTCGCTCGACTTCGCGATCGTGCGCGAGACGACCGTGCCGCTCCTCGACACGCTCACCGACGATGAGGCAGAGGTCGCGCTTGAAGAAGCGGGCTTCTGCGTGCGGCTCCTGCGGATGGACGCGAAGACGCAGCTTGTCGATTGCTCGTCCGGCATGCCCGCGGTCATCCGCTAGGCGAGGATCCATCGCCGATCGCAACCCGCATCGCATCGTCAAGCGACACAGTCCAGGTGAGCCGTGCGCAGGCAAGGAACACGTCTTCGTCCGGGACGAACACGCCGTCGCTCGCCCGCGCCGCGCCATTTGGAAACCAGGGCTCACCCGATCCCTGCGTGCGATCGGGCTTGAGGTAGTTCCATCCCGAGGGAAGCAACCGAGTGAAGGGAGGCAGCTGGTTGAGGTTCGGGCTCGTGCGTCCCACGCCCGATGCCGTCCCCACCACGATCGCAGCAGCTCCACGATGGGCGATGAACATCGCCTGCAGGAACCCCTGTGGATTCGGCGCGATCTCAAGCGCGATTGGGAAGCTCATCTCGCAGAACGACGGAAGCTCGCATCGCCAGACCGTCGGCTCCGCGCCGAAATGCTGGGCGGCGTACATCCAGCGGCCGATGTACCGACTGACTCCGCTCACTTCGGGACGCACGCGCACGCCGCACGCGCATGCCCGATCGCGCGTCCGCGGGAGCCAGACGCGAACCGAGACCTCGTTGTCCGCACCTGGGATCCTGCAGGGAACGGCGATGTACAGCGACGGCGTGCACCAATGGAGCAGCGGCGTGATGCGCGGATCGACCGGGATTCGGCGCTCGAGGGTGATCTTCGCGAGCATGATCTCGCGCTCAAGCTCGCGCTCCGTGCCGCGCCATTCGAGGCTTTCCGGGGTTACCGCCAGCACCGCGGCGCGCGCCGCATTCAGGTGTGGCTCGAGCTCAAGCCCGAACCGATCGGGCGCGAGGAGAAACACACGCTCGATGAGGCCGCCGGCACGCCGCGCCTCGGCTCCCTTCGGAGGCTCGCGCATCACGAACCGATCGACGGCGAAATCCGCGAACTCCACGAGATGAGGTTCGAACTGCATCGCATCCGCCTTGCTCCGCGTGCCGTGCACGCAGCTGCGAAACGCATCCCGGGCGACGCACGCACCGCCCGAATCAGGCAGCACACAGCGCTCGCGCTCGCGAGGTTGGCCGCGTGTTTCCCTCACGCGGCCCGCATCGATCTGGCACCTTGCCTCGCGGCCGGTTGCCGGAGCGCGCGCTCATGCGTCTGCACGGCGCGCGCATCGCTCGGGATGCACTTCAGGTTGTCGCGGTGTACCCGGCCGACGCCACATGCGAACGGGACACCGTGCGCACCGCATCAGCAGCAAGAGCATCGAACGCGTCGAGGGGATCCTCGATTGTGCCCTGGTTTCGGCTGTTTTAAGCCAATTTCAGGGCCGCATCGATTTGGCACCGTGGTCGGATCGGACTCGGTTGCCGAGCGGAAAGCTCCGCTGCTCTTGATGCTGACGATGGAAATATACGTTCAGAATGGTCCGTGGGCAAAGAAAAAAGGGCTTCGCGCGCGAGATCACACCGCGCGTTCCCAGGTCGTTCCCTGCGGACCGTCCTTGATTCGCACGCCAAGCGCCGTCAGCTCGTCGCGCACGCGGTCGCTCTCCGCCCAGTCCTTGGCGGCGCGCGCGGCCTTGCGGCGCTCGAGCAGGACCTCGACCTTCGCGGCAAGGTCATCGTTGGCGGCCGAAGCGAGCGCGGTGTTCCGCTCGAAGACGCCGAGTACCGAATTCATCGCATCGAGCGCAGCGAGCTCCGCCGCTGCATCGCCTGCCGGTGTCTCGCCGATCGCCGTGTTCAGCGCCGCCATCGCGCGCGCGAGGTTGAGGTCGTCGCCAACCGCGTCCCTGAACTCGACGAGAGCGCCCTGCAGCGGACCAGCGCCGCTCCCGCCTGTCCGAGCAGCAGCGGCAGCTCGCGCAGCGGTCCAACGGTCGATCATGCGCTGGCAGTCACGCAGCCCCTGCAGCGTGAAGTTCGAGTTGGTGCGGTAATGGGTGCGCACGAGCTCAAGACGCAGTGCCGCGGGAGTCACGCCCTTCGCGAACAGATCGCGCGCGGTGAAGAAGTTGCCCTTCGACTTCGACATCTTCTCGCCCTCGACCTGCAGGTGCCGCGTGTGGAACCACACCCGCGCAAAATGCGGCCGTCCGCTCGCACAGCAGCTCTGCGCGACCTCGCACTCATGGTGCGGGAAGATGTTGTCCTCGCCGCCCGAATGCAGGTCGATCTCGTCGCCGAGGAGCATCTTGGCCATCGCGCTGCACTCGAGGTGCCAGCCTGGGTATCCGTCGCCCCACGGGCTCGGCCAGCGCATGAGGTGCGTCGGATCGGGCTTCCACAGCATGAAGTCGGCGGGATGCCGCTTCACCGCCTGGTTCTCCGCGCTGATGCGCCCGCCCTCGCCCTCGCGCAGGTTCTCGAGCGTGTTGCCCGAGAGGCGCCCGTACGCGGGAAAGCTCTGCACGCTGAAGTAGACGACGCCGTCCTTCGCGACATACGCATGCCCGCGCGCGACCAGCTGCTCGACGAGTGCGATCATCTGCGGGACGCAGCGCGTCGGGCGCGGCATGAGCTCGGGGTGCTTCTGCTCCTCGATCGCGACCTTGAGCCCGAGGTGCCGCGCGTCCTCGAGGAATCGCTGCGCATAGAACTCGGCGACCGTGTACGGATTCGATGGATCGATGTCGGTTCCCGCAGGCAGCTTGCCCGACTTCTTCGCCTCTGCGATCCGCCGGCCCGCGACCGCCATCTTGTCCTCGCCGCCGCCATCGGCCGCGTCATCCTCGGTCATGTGGCCGACATCGGTGATGTTCATCACGTGCTTCACGCTCATGCCGTGCAGCTCGAGCGCACGCCGCAGCGTGTCGGCGTTCAGGAAGGAGCGGAAGTTCCCGATGTGCGCGTCGTCGTACACGGTCGGGCCACAGGAGTAGAAGGTCACCTCGCCCTCTGCGTGCAGTGGACGGAACTCCTCGAGCGACTTCGTGAGCGTGTTGTAGATCCTGAATGCCATCGTGAATCCATCCTGCTGGACAAGGCTCTGTCTAACGACCCTCGAATTCGCGCGCGCGCACCTTTGTCGCGGGATTGCCGAGATAGATCGACCACGGCTCGAGATCCTCGAGCGCGACGGCGCGGGCACCGAGGATAGCCCCTTCGCCCACGCGCACCTTCGGTCCGACGAACGCGTCCGCTGCGATCCACGCCTCGTCGCCGATCTCGATCGGCGGACGCAGCAGCGGCATCGTCCGCTTGCGCGAGTCGTGGCTGCCCGCGCACAGATGCGCGCCCTGCGACACGGTCACGTTGCGGCCGATGGTCACGGGACCGAGGCAATAGAGGATGGCGCGGTCGCCGACGGAGCTCTCCGCGCCGATCGTCAGGTTCCATGGGCACTCGATCGCCACAGTCCGGCGCACGTTCGCCGTCGGCGCGAGCTTCGCCCCGAACATCCCGAGCAGCGCCCGCCGCACGCCGTACCAGTTGTGGAAGCTCCAGCGAAAGAGCGTCGCCTGCACCGCGCCCCACATCAGGCGCGCGAACTTCTCCCGCGCCGAGTATGGACTCGTGCGGCGCGCGCGCTCGATGCTGTCATCGCTCGTCTGCATGGCGTGGCTCAGTGCGGCTTGCCGCGTACGACGTCCTCGAGGAGCTGGTTCCACCTTCGCAGGGCGAATGGAGCGCCCCACTTCGTCGCGAGCACGTGTCGCGCACGCGCGCCCATCTCGGCGCGCAGGCGCGGATCGTCCGCAAGCGTGCGCACCGCGGCAGCGAATCCGTCGGCGTCGCCGGGCGCGATGACGAAGCCGCAGTTCGCCTCCTTCACAAGCGACGCCGCCTCGGTCGCCTCGCCACCGACCCAGATCACGGGGCGCTCGGCCGCGAGCGTGCCGTACATCTTGCTCGGCACCATCACGCCCGACCAGCGCGGCATCATGCTCACGAGGTGGATGTCGGCGGCGGACAGCAGCTCGCTCAGCCGCTCGCGGGGCTGGTAGTCGGCCTCGATGAAGTTGGTCAGCCCGCGCTCGCGGAAGGCATCGATCAGCTGCTTCTTGCGCTTGCCGTCGCCGACGAACGCGAACATGACATCCTTGCGGTCGGCGAGGAGCTTCGCGCCCGCCGCAAACGTCTCGACATCATGCCCGATGCCGAAGTTGCCCGAATACATGATGAGCGTGCGATCGCCCACGGCCCACTCGCGGCGATACGAGTTCTCCGCGCGCGGACGCGGCGAGATCTCGTTCACATCCGACCAGACGTTGATCCGCTCGATGTTTCCCGGCTCGATTCCCTTCGCGAGCACGCGTCGCTCCATGCAGCGACCGAGCACCACCGCGCGATCGGCCCGCGACAGCGCAAAGCGATTCAGCGCCTCGAGGAGCCGCGTCAGCAGGGACTTCTCGCGCAGCACGCCGGTCACGACGAGCACGTCGGGATAGAGATCCATCACCCAATAGACGAATTTCGTCCCGCGAAGCGCGCGGAGGAGGAGTCCGAGCAGCGAGATGAACGGCGGCGTGGTGAAGCAGACGACCACGTCGTGGCGCCGGATCTGGATGGTCTTGGCGGCGGTCAGCAGATAGAAGAGCGCGAAGTCGATCGTGCGCGCGAAGAGCCCCGCCTTGCCGTAGAAGCTGCGCCCCACGCGGTGGATCTCGATGCCATCGACCACTTCGAACGGCGGGAGCGCCGTGCCCGCCTTGCCATAGATCGAGCGCGAGGCGATCACGCTCACGCTGTGCCCCTGCTGCACCAGATAGCGCGCAAGGTCGTGGCCATGCTGCGCGGTCGCCGCGACATCGGGGTAGAAGGTCTGGTTGATCAGGAGGACGCGCATGTCAGTTGCTTGCACCCCTCTGCGGACGGGGAAGCGCCTGTTGAGGCGAGGCAGGATCGTGCGACGCGCGATGCGAGCGGTTGGCACGGTACCACTGCACCGTCTCCCGCAGCCCATCGGCGAGGGCCGTGCGCGCCTGCCAGCCGAGCAGCTCGCGGGCGCGCGACGCATCGACGCACCGCCTCGGCTGCCCATCGGGCTTCGAGTGATCCCAGCGGATACCGCCATTGAACCCGCACGCGGACGCGACCAGTCCGACGAGATCGCGGATCGCGATCTCGGATCCAGTGCCGAGGTTGATCGGAAGCGGCTCGTCCATCGCCTCGGCGGCGCGGACCACGCCTTCGGCCGCATCGTCGACGAAGAGGAACTCGCGGCTCGCCGCACCCGTTCCCCAGCAGGTGATCGACTCATCGCCGCGCTCGACAGCCTCGAGGCACTTGCGGATCAAGGCGGGAATCACGTGGGATGTCGACGGATCGAAGTTGTCCCACGGACCGTAGAGGTTCACTGGAAGCAGGTACGCCGACGCCAACCCGTACTGCCGACGGTATCCGTCGAGCATCACCAGCGCAGCCTTCTTGGCGACCCCATAAGGCGCGTTCGTCTCCTCGGGGTAGCCATTCCAGAGGTCGTCCTCGCGGAATGGCACGGGGGTGTGCTTCGGATACGCGCAGATCGTCCCGACCTGCACGAACTTCCGTAGCCCATGCCGACGCGCACCTTCGATCAGATGGAGCGCCATCGCCATGTTGGCGAAGAAGTAGCGGCCAGGATTCGCCTGGTTCGCGCCGATGCCGCCGACCTCTGCGGCAAGGTGGAGCACGATGTCCGGCTTGAGCTCGCGGTACATGCGATCGGCATCGCCGTCGCGGGTCAGGTCGAACTCGGTCCGACGCGGGATCTGAATGTCCGTCACCCTCCGTGCGCGCAAGCGCGCGACCACCGAGCGTCCGAGGAAGCCGGACCCGCCCGTCACGACAACGCGGGCGCCGGCGAGGGAGGATCGGGCGTCTTCAGGAGGCATGGAGGACGAATCTTCTATCGGTCGCACCGCAGATGCCGATGAGCATTTCGACGGGGCGAAGGCGCCCCTGTCGGCGGACGCCACATGGCAGGGACCACTTCAGCCACCAAGACGGCGCTCATCACGGGCGTGACCGGCCAGGACGGCAGCTACCTGGCCGAGTTGTTGCTTTCGAAGGGCTATGACGTCCACGGCATCGTCCGCCGCTCGTCGAGCTTCGGCACGGGGCGCATCGACCACCTCTACCGCGACCCCCACGAGCCGGGAGCCAAGCTCCGGCTCCATTACGGCGACCTCACCGACGCCAACTGCCTCGCGCGGCTCATGCAGGAGATCCGCCCGACCGAGGTCTACAACCTCGCCGCCCAGAGCCACGTGCGCGTGTCCTTCGATCAGCCCGTCTACACCGCGGACGTCGATGCGAACGGCGTCCTCAAGTTGCTCGAGGCCGTCCGCAACCACCAGGAGGCGAGCGGTACGCCCGTCCGGTTCTACCAGGCGTCGTCGAGCGAGATGTTCGGCAAGGTCCAGGAGGTCCCCCAGCGCGAGACGACCCCCTTCTGGCCGCGATCGCCCTACGGCTGCGCCAAGCTGTTCGGGCACTGGATCACCGTCAACTACCGCGAGAGCTACGGCATGCACGCCTCGTGCGGGATCCTCTTCAATCACGAGAGCCCGCGCCGCGGCGAGACCTTCGTGACCCGCAAGATCACCCGCGCGGTCGGACGCATCAAGCTCGGGCTCCAGAAGAAGGTCTATCTCGGCAACATCGACGCGCTCCGCGACTGGGGCTTCGCCGGCGACTACGTCGAGGCGATGTGGCTCATGCTGCAGCAGCCGACGGGCGATGACTATGTCGTGGCGACCGGCCACATGATTTCGGTACGTCAGTTCTGCGAGCTTGCCTTCGGGCACGTCGGGCTCGACTACCGCGACTTCGTCGAGATCGACCCGAGGTACTTCCGCCCTGCGGAGGTCGAGCAGCTGCTTGGCGACGCATCGAAGGCACGCAACGTGCTCGGCTGGAAGCCGCGCACGAACGTGCAGGAACTCGCTCGCGTGATGGTCGAGCATGATCTTGAGCTCGCGCGTCAGGAGCAGACGCTTCGCGCAGCTGGGCACAAGATCGAGCGTGCGTGATCAGCCGCGCCCGCGGGCGTCGGTCATCAGCTCAGGCTGCTCTTCGATCGATTCGTCCTCGTCCACGACTTCTTGCTCGTCGCCCTCGCCGTAGAGCGCTTCCTGCTCCGCCTCGCGGTCGATCGGGAGCGCCATGGTCGCGATCAGCCGTCCGAACAGCCAGACGCCGACGAACGCAGAGACCATGTTGAAGGCAAACAGGCCGAGGTCGCCGCGTGGCATGCCGAGGATCTGCCCGAGCGCGCTGCCGAAGAGCGCTACGGTGACCGGATCACGCGTCGACAGCATCGTGCGCACGTCCATGTAGCGCAGTGCCCATCCGATCAGCAGCGCGTAGAGAGGCAGCGAGAGGAAGACGACGTCGTGCGACAGGTGCCCGACCAGCCCGGGACCCCAGCTGAAGATGTCCTGCACGCCGGTCACGCCTGCCTCGCGCACGGCGGTCAGGCCAAGGCCTTCCGGCTTCGATGGCCAGAAATCACGCGGGATCGGGTGGGTCACGAAGTACACCAGCGAGTGCAGCGGGTAGTAGCCGCCGTGATCGAGGCGCGCATTGAAGATCCACATGCTGATGCCGCCAGCGAACTGACCGCTGAGCGACGCGATGGCGATCTCCTCGAAGGCGCGCGGATCGATGGTCATGATGCGCTGCACCTGCTGCCCGAGCGAGCGGTCGACGTTCTCGCCGCCGACGCGCGACGCCGAGAACACGAACACGGCGCTTCCGAGCAGCGCGCCTGCGATCGCTGCGCGCGGGATGAATCGCGTCACGGGCATCAAGCGCCACTTCTCGTGATAGAGCGCCCAGACCAGCGAGAAGAGCAAGCCGAGGATCTCGCGGCGACCGAAGGCGCCGACGAGGAGCACCGCGGAACTCGCGACGGTTGCCAGCAGCAGCACGCCTGCGATGAAGATGTTCCAGGATGAGCGCGCCCACGCCATGGCGATCAGGGCGACGCCTCCACCGAGGCATCCGGCGGCGATCTGCGGGAGAAGCACGGCGACATACGGAATGCTCTCGCCTGCGAAGCGCAGGACGATGCCAAGCGCGGTCAGCGCGACGCCGGCCGAGACAAGACGTCCCTTCGAGGTCACGCGGATGCGCGTGCGCGACGCGGCGAGGCGCTCGATCCATCCGGCGCGCCAGTAGAAGGCCAGGAACAGCAGCGTGAACACGGTCAGGACCGCGCAGAAGCCGAGCCCAGGCATCACGAATGACTCGAGTTCCGCACCGCGCTCGGTCTCGTCGAGGAAGAAAGTCACCGCGCCCGAGCTCGCCTGGAACAGCACCAGCCCGAGCAGGAAGAAGTTGCGCGTGGAGAACAGCTGGCATCGCCCCGAGATCGCGTCGAAGCGAATCACGAGAAAGATCAGCAAGGTCAGCGCGACCAGATAGAGTCCGAGCACGAACGTCAAGGCATGCTTCCTTCGCGGAGACCTCGCAGGGAATCCGCCGCATGCGGGCGAACCCGCGTCTTGTTCTATCGGTCCGATCGCCCTGTGCGATGAAGCGGTCCCGTTCGGAAGTTATGGGCGCACGGAGCACACTCGGTCGTACGAAGCTTCGGTGCGAAGAACGAGCGATTCCCACGACAGGTTCGCCTTCACCCACTCGCGTCCGCGCACTCCGAGCGCCCTTCCTCCGTCCGCGAGCCCAGCGACCTCGAGCAGCGCGTCGCCGAAGGCTTCATCGGTGTCCGCCGACTGGCGCAGCGCCCCAGCCTCCGCCGCTCCGTCGAGCTTGCACTCCCTGGTGGTGACCACGGGGCGCGCCGCGGCAAGGCCCTCGACGACGGTGATCCCGAAGCCCTCGAAACGGGGGCGGTGCGCGAAGACCGCGCAGGCGGCGAAGCCATCGCGCTTCTCCGGTCCGAACATTCCGCCCGGGAAATGCACGTGGTCGCTGATTCCAAGCTCGCGTGCCAGCGACTCGAGCTCAGGCTGCTGGACCTCGTTCGGACCCACGATGACGAGTTCCAGCCCAAGTCCACGCTTGCGCGCGTACGCATAGCTGCGGATGAGGAGGTCGATGCCCTTGATCGGGTGCAGCCGACCGACGAAGAGGATGAATGGCTTCATGCCGATCGCCGGAACGCGCGCGCGGAAGATGCCCGACTCGGGCGCCGAATAGTCCTCGACGACGATGCCGTTTGGAAGCACCGACGAAGGCCTGCGGAAGCGCGCCTCGATGTAGTCGGCTTCCTCTCGATTGAGGGCGTAGAGCTCGCCTGCCCCGCCGATCAGCGACGGGAAGACCTGCAGGTACACCCACTTCTTCAAGCGCTTCTGCGCGAGCGCATACGGATGCAGCATGCCGTGCGTCGAGAGCACGTAGGGGATCCGGCGCCTCCGCGCATGCGCGGCGACGTGCCGCACCAGTGCCTCCCACATGCAGTGGATATGGATGATCCGGGGCGCAAGACGGTCGATGTGCGCGCGAGCGGCGGATACGCGCTCGCCAGGTGGCAGGTCCTCGAGCACGATGTACTCGATGTCGAGCCCCTTCCAGCGCTCGGCAAGCTGCGCGCGCTGCTCGGGCTTGCTTGGCGGATTGGTGATCATCACCGCCGTGCGTCGACCCATGCGCGCCTGCTGGCGGACGAACTCGATGGCAACGGTCGGCGGGCCGCCGCTCTCAGGCCGCAGGTTGTCGATCACGTGCAGGATCATGGACGCGCTTCCGCCTTCCTCCGCATGAACCTGCCGAGGATGCTGGATATGTCGGCACGAGTGCTCTCGCGCATCCACACGCACGCGGCGATGGCGCCGAGAACGGCGATCGGTGCCAGGACGGCGATGGTGACGAGGTCGGCGATGGTGGGCGAGGTGACGGCGCGTAGCGCGATCCAGCCTCCAACAAGCAGTGCGGCGATCGGCGCCGTGACCACCCATGGTTCAAAGAACAGGCGAAGGACCGCACGCTTGCCGAGCTGCGCGGGACGTCCGCCCATCCAGACGGCGAGCGGGCAGAACATCGCCCAGACCGCTGCGCTTGCGCAGGCGAGGGCGAGCGCACCTCCCGCGCCTTCGTCTGTGGGGAGCCCGATCGCAGCGGCTGCCCGCAGCGCGAGCGGACCGGCGTAGAGCACGGCGGCGACGAACCCCAGAGCTGCGACCACGAGCTGCGTCAACTGCAGCTTGAGGTATCCACGGAACCTGCCCTGCGCCTTCAGGAGCGCGATCGAAGGCGCGGACACGAAGACGAAGGCCTGCGCCACGCTCAGGACGGCGAAGATCGCAACCGAACCAGTCCACTTGGGGGGGAAGAGCAGGCTGAAGAGCGGGATCGCGATCGCCGCCTGGACCAGCGAGAGCGGCACGGCGATGGCTGAGAGGAGGCGCGTGGCCCGCAGGAACCCGCCCACCTGGCGCTGCGGGTCGTCATGCACATGCGCGAAGATCGGCTGCAGCACCGCTCCAAGCTGGCCGGCGATCACGGTGTTCGCTTGGATCGCGTACGTCGCGGCGAGCACGAACAGCCCGACCTCCGCCTCGCTCACCACGAGGCCGAGCACGACGATCTCGAGCGCGAGCAGGATGTTGTTGATGTACTGCCCAAGTCCCGCGACCATGAATCGCTGTGCGATCGGTCGGATCTCCGCGCGATCGACCGACAGGTCGATGCGTCCGCGCACCACCCGCCAGTAGAGGATGCCGCGCAGCGCGAGCGCCGCGATCGGCGGGACGTTCAGCGCCAGTGCGCCGGCTCCGAAGTACGCCATCGCGAGCGAGCTGGCAGTCGCCGTCAGCATCACGGCTCCGTCGATCAGCGCGATGCGCCGATACTCGAGGTCCATGCGCATGCGGGCATTCGGGATCGCAAGCACTGCGTCTGCGAGCGGTCGCGTGGCGGCGACCACGATGAGGAGCGCAAGGCCGGTCCGTCCATCGTGATTCTCCGCGGGAATCGCGATGGCCGCGAGCAGCGCGAACATCGCGAACGCGGCGATCCACATGACCACGTTGGCGGCGCCCGCCACGCGCTGGAAGCGGTGCCGTTCGGCCAGCAGGACATCGCCCATCACGAAGGTCGGGAAGACGAACGCAAAGACGACGACATTGACCACGAAGAACGCGATCCCGTACTCAGCGGGCGACAGCAGGCGCGCCAGCACGAGTCCCGCTGCGGTCGTGGCGACCTTGTTGAGCACGGTCTGCGCGGTTGTCCACGCCGAGCCGCTCGCCGCCGCAGCCGCGTAGCCCTGCCTGGGCTCGGCATGCGTCGGTGGTTCGGCTGCTCCCATCGCGTCACGCGCGGACGAGCCGCGCTCCCATGTCCTTCTCGAAGCTGCGGAGCGCATCGCGCGTGTCGACCACGAGCTTGGCGTTCTTGGCGATCACCGAGTAGTCGACCTTGGAGTGCGCGGTCGAGATCAGCACGCAGTCGTACGAAGCGATCGTCGCAGCGTCATAGGAGACCGACGTCATCTTGAGATCGTGCTTGCGGCCGGCCCAGGTCGCTGGCACGAGCGGGTCGTAGTAGTCGACCTGCGCGCCGTGATGCTTGCAGAGCTCGATCAGCTCGAACGAAGGGCTCTCGCGCACGTCGTCGATGTCCGCCTTGTAGGCGAGCCCGACGACGAGGATCTTCGAGCCCTTCATCGGCTTGGCGACGTTGTTGAGCGCGCGCGCGGTGCGGTCGATCACGTAGTGCGGCATCGAGGTGTTGATCTCGCCCGCGAGCTCGATGAAGCGCGTGGAGTGCCCGTACTCGCGCGCCTTCCACGTCAGGTAGAACGGATCGATCGGGATGCAGTGCCCGCCGAGGCCGGGACCCGGGAAGAACGGCATGTAGCCGAAGGGCTTGGTGCTCGCGGCGCGCACGACCTCCCAGACATCGATGTCCATCGCGTCGAGCACGACCTTCATCTCGTTCACCAGCGCGATGTTCACCGCGCGGAAGATGTTCTCGAGGAGCTTCGCGCTCTCGGCGACCTCTGCGCTCGAGACAGGCACGACCGTGGTCACGCCCTTGCGGTAGACGGCTGCGGCGAGCTCGGTCGAGGCGGCGTCGAGGCCGCCGACGAGCTTCGGAATCGTGCTCGTCGAGTGCGACTTGCGTCCTGGATCCTCGCGCTCGGGGCTGAAGGCGCCGAACACGTCGCGGCCGACCTCGAGCGACTTCGCGCGGTCTCCCGCTGCGGCGAGGATCGCCGGCATCATGTCGTCACGGGTCGTGCGCGGATAGGTCGTCGACTCCAGGATCACCAGCTGTCCGGCGCGCAACGTCTTGCCGATCGCCTCCGCGGTCTGCAGGATGTAGGAGATGTCGGGCTCCCAGTGCTTCCCGAGCGGAGTGGGCACGCAGATGATGATGACGTCGGCCTCGCCGAGGCGGCTGAAGTCGGTGGTTCCCTCGAAGCGCTTCGAGTCGCGCAGCGAGGTGATGAGCTCGTTTCCGAGGTGGACCAGATAGTTGCGCCCGGCCTTGATGGCGTCGATCTTGCCTTGATCGATGTCGAACCCGAGGATCGGCAGGCCGCCTTGGTGCAGCGCGTGCGCGAGCGGTAGACCAACGTAGCCAAGGCCGATCACTCCGATCTTGGCCTCGCAGCGCTCGATGCGGGCGAGAAGGTTGGCTGCGACAGGATTCATGGTTGCTGACATCGTTGGTCCTTGCGCCTGGCTTGGCGGCGTTGGCTTGGCGGCGATCGCCCGACGCGCTTCCGACTCTCGATCGGGTCGCGCCCTACTTCTGCATGTCTCGGAGAGTTCTGAATTTCCGTGCCGCAATCTATCGACGCTTCAACGGGGGGACGTGAGGCGGCAGACGGTGATTTCTTATCAGCCGCTGATCGAGATGCGCGGACGATCCGAAGCTTGGGCCTGGGTCGGATTGACGCTCGGAATCGCGGTCATTCCCGCAGCGCTTCGGTTCTCGCGCGTCATCTCGTCCATGCACATGACCCAGGTCTCGCGCTCGAAACGCAGGAGCTGGATGACCTCGTCGACGAGCGCAGTGTCGCGGGTCGTGCTCGCCTGCACCAGCGAGGTGTACATGAAGGTGTAGAGCGCAGAGAGGCGCTTGCACAACTCGGGCGCCTGATCGGGCCGAAGCGCATTGATGAGCTCGAGCAAGATCGCCTGGGCCTTCGTCGTGCCTTCGTAGGCTCCCTCGAAGTCCTTCGATTCGTATCCGCGGCGGGCTTGCTCGGAAAAGCGGATCGCACCGTCGAGCAGCATGAGGCGAAGCTCTGCCGGGCTCGCGGTGAGGACCTTCGTCTTCAGGTACGCCTGCGGGCCGTGGCTGCCTGTCTGACCAGGGGCTGGGTTGCTTGGGTATGCCATCCGTGATTCCATCGGATCGTTCGATCGGTGACTTTGCGCTAGCGAAGGCCGATCGCCATGTTTGCGGCGATCGCCCCGAGCGACGACTGCTGTCCCTGCAGCTTCGCGAGGGCGGCTTCCATGGCCGCGAACTGCGCCTCGAAGCGCAGCCTGCGCGACTCGAGCCGCTCGTCGAACCGCTCGAGCCGCCCCTGCAGCCCGTCGATCTGCTCCTGGAAGCTTCGATCGGCGAGGGTCACCACGCCGTCCACCGAGTTGGTCAGCTTCTTCAGAAGCTGGTCGAACACATCGCTGAAGCCGAGCTTGGTGTAGGTCGTGGTCGCATTGCCTTCGACGGTGACGCCCTCGATCGGCGAACTGGTGGTGGTCGAGCCCACCTCGAATGCCGTGAAGAGCTCCTCGACCGCTGCCGGATCAAGTGCGTAGGCGGCGTTGAACTTGGCCTCGTCGAACTCGAGCTTGCCTGCCTTGCCGAACCGGATGCCGACTTGCGAGAGGTAGCGGTAGCGTCCTTCGACGCCCTTCGCTGCACCCTGCGTAGCTTGGATCAGCTGCTGGCGCACGCGCGCGACCGTCGGGTTGCCGAGCAGCGCGCCCTTCTTCTCGGTCTCCTGGTCGTACTTGTCGTAGTCGGCGATGCGCCCGAGCGCGTCGTTCATCGTCGTCACGAGCTGCTTCACATCGTTGACGACGCGTGCGGAATCGCGGGTGACCTCGACCTGAGTCGAGGAGCCAGCCTTCTTCGCGGTCACCTCGAGCCCGGACACGATGTCCTTGAAGGTATTCGTGCTGCTGGTGAAGAGGAAGCTCGTCGCGGGATTGCCCGTGCCGAGGAAGAGCGATGCATCGCGCCCCTGCGAGGTCTCGACGAAGCCGAGATCGGTTCCCGAGCCCTCGACCCAAAGCTGCCCGCGCGCGCCACCGACGGTCGAGGCGAGGTTCAGCCGGAAGGGCGTCGTGCCGGAGCCCGCGTTCACGATCGATGCGCTCACGCTCAGCTTGGCTGCGTTGATCTTGCCGACCACGTCCTCGAGCGTGTCGGTCACGTCGAGGTCGACGGTCTTCTCGAACGAGCCGGCGATGTCGTCGCCCGCCGCAGCGGCCGTGCCCGAGATGCCGAGCCCACGCGCGACCGAGCCCGTCACATCCGCGACCTTCATCGAGTTGATGGGTGTGCCCGAGTTGGTATCGACGAGCGTGATGCCATCGCCATCCGCATTGATGCGAGCCTCGACGAGCAGGCCGCGCGAGTTGATCTCGCTGATCACGTCATAGACGGTGACCGCGTCATTGCCGACATCCACGACGGCGCTGGTGCCCGCTGAATCGGTGATGCGGAACGTGCCGATGCCGATGCCCTTGCCGAAGTTGAGCCCCGCGAGCGTCGAGCCCAGGGTCAGATGCCGGCGCTCGAGATCGGAGCCGCGAGCGATCGAAGTCGTGCTCGAGCCCGGCAGCCCAAGCGCGCCCGCGCCATCGCCAGCGAAGGTCATGGAGCCGGTGCCGCCGCTTGAGTCGCGCGCGACAAGCGAGCGACCGCTGTCGGAGACGGCGAGCGCGACATCGACTCCCGCCGCGGTGGCTGCGGCATTGATCCCGCGCAGCAGCGAATCCACGGTGTCGTGCGCCGCAAAGTCGGTGAAGGTGAACGCTGCGCCGCTCTGGTCGGTGATCGTGATCGACGTCGGACCGCCAAGCCCGGAGCCGCCGCGGAGGCTACTCGTCCGCACCGTCCCGACACCCGCGGCGACGCGAGTGCCCGTCACCGAGGTCGTGCCTGAGAGCCCGAGCAGGCCAAGGTCGCGCGCCGTGCGCTCGCCGACCGCGGCGCCGAAGCTCGATCCATCGGTCGTGCCCGCGAGGACCTCGATCGTCGAGCCAGTGGCGACCGCGAGAGCGAGCCCTGTGCCCGAGGCATTCACAGTCGCGGTCACGTTGTTCGCGGTCTGGCTCTTGATGCGGTCGATCACGTCCTGCAGGGTCGCCGCGCGCGGCGTCGCGACCTTGTTGCGGATCAGCGTTCCGGTGATCACGTTCGACCCGACGTCCGTCGCACCCGTGTAGATGCCGAGGTCCTTCGCCGTGCGATCCGAGTTCGGTCCCGCAGCGATCACCTTCGGCGAAGCGGGGCCGCCGAGCCGATCGGTGAGCAGGAAGCGCGTGCCGTCGGTGTCCAGCGTCATCACGACACTGCCAGCTCCGAGCGAGGCATCGAGCTCCGCGTTCACGCGAGCGAGCATCTCCCCCACCGTCGACACAGCTGGGTCCTGCACCTCGCCATCGACCACGGTCGGCCCGAGGTTGACGCCCACGCTCACGCCCGTCGATGTGACGACGGTGAAGTCGTCGGCATCGGTGGTGTTGATGCGGACACCGGAGCCGTTGTTGAGGTCGGACAGCTTCGTGGAGGACGTGATCGGCTCGTCCTCGCGCCCGAGCGAGATGTCGTAGGTCGTCCCGTTGACCCGCAGGCGGAAGTCGGCGACGCCGTCGCGGATGAAGACACCCGTGCCGTCGTTGAGCGTGGCGAGCCCGGTGTTGACGCCGATCTGGTTGATCTGGGATCCGGTGACGCTTCCCGATAGGAATGTGCCGGCGATCCCAAGATCAGCGGCGATCGAGCCCGAACCAACGTCCTCGACCTTGAGCGATCCGCCTCCCCCGCTCGTATCGCGGACGACGATGCGCTCGTTCTCGATCGACGCCGTGACGTCGAGTCCCTCCGCGGCGTTGATCTGGTCCACCACGTCGCTGAGCGTGATCGCCGTCGACAGATCGACGGTGGCGGTGCGCGCGAGCGCGTCGGTGAACTTGATGGCACCGCGCGTCACGCCGGCGCCGCCTCGGAGCTCCGCGAGCGCCACTTCATGCTCGAGCGACGCATCGCCCCACTCGAAGCTCATGGAGTCGAGCCCGAGCGGGCTGCTCGACTTGGTCGCGAATCCGCGCGAGAGCAGCTGGCTCGTCGATACGAGGCGTCCGACCGTGAAGTTGTACGTGCCTGGTGGTGTGAGCGACGACGCCGTCGCGGTCAGCACCGACTCGTCACCCGACGCCGCGCTCATGGTCTGGAAGGTCTTCCCGATCCGGAGCGATGAAGCGGCATTCTTGAGGTTCAACAGCCGCGCATTGACGTCGAGCAGCGCGGTCTTCGACTGCTGGATCGCTGCCAGCCGGCGCTGGATGGGGATCTTTCCACGGCCCTCGAGCGCCAAAAGTTGCTCGATCAGCTGCGCAGAGTTGATCCCGCTGACGAGTCCTACGCCAGTTGTGATGCCGGACATGCGCGTTCTCCGAAGGTCTCGCGGCGTGAGGCAACAGACATGCCACCGCGGACGCGAGCAGCGAACTCACGCCGCATGCTTCATCGGCTCATCAGGCAGATCGGCTTGGTCTTCGGTCAAGGCTGGGGTGGACTCCCAACGGGGAACAAGCAGGTTTCGGCGGCGCAGCTCGAGCACGTCGCCCGCCCAGGTGACGAGGACACGCTGGAACATGGTGTTCGCCTGAAGAACCTGACGCGTCAGAGCCGCCTGCTTGAAGTCGAGGGAAGAGTCCATCCATAAGCTCCGTGTTGCGTGACCCGCGTGCATGCGGGGACAACACGGCGATCGGACGAAAGGTGGGGCTACTCAAGCGAGGCTGAGAAAATCGCCTCACTTAGGGGGAGCGCCCACCTATTCAGGCCGAGAATGGCGCGATTGATGAGGAGTCTTTGTGACTCCTTATGGGCTACCGGTTTCCGAAGCCCATCTTGGTCATGAGCCCATCGAATTGGTCCAGGCTGTAGAACTCAACAGTGAGTCTTCCTGACCCTTTCTTGCGACCCAACTGCAGCTTTACACGAGTGCCGAGGTAATCAGCAAGCTGGCGCTCGAGGTCTGCCACGTTCGCATCGCGAGCGGTGACTTCACGTGACGCGCTGGGAGTTCCACGGGGAACAATGGAACCGCCCTTCTGGGTGATCTGGATTCGCCGCTCGAGCTCACGGACAGACCACTCCTCCTTCATCACGCGGGCCGCGAACTGCGATCGGACCGTGACATCAGGCAGACCGAGCAGGGCCTTCGCGTGACCCTGTGACAATCGACCGGCACGGACATGCTCTGCGGTCGAAGAATCAAGATCGCTCAGCCGGAGGAGGTTGGAAACCGACGCGCGGTCGAGCCCGACCTTGTCAGCAATCTGCTGATGAGTGAGCGTGAACTCATCAGCAAGGCGACGCAGTGCCTGGGCGCGCTCGATCGGGTTCAGGTCCTCGCGCTGGACATTCTCGATGATGGCCAATTCGGCAGCAGTCTGATCATCGACCGAGCGCACGACTGCCGGAATGCTCTGCAGCCCGATGAGCTTGGCAGCGCGCCACCGCCGCTCGCCAGCGATCAGCTCGAAGCCAACATCGCTTGGCCGAACCATGATGGGCTGCATGAGCCCCGCACTCTTGATGGACTCTGCTAGGGCGGTCAGCGAGGCGTCATCGAAGTCGGTACGCGGCTGTCGACGATTGGGAACGATCTGTTCCACGGGGATGGATCGAAGTCCAGACCCCTCTACAGGGGGCTCTGCCACAGGCGCAGGTGTCTGCGGAACCAGAACGCGAGGCGCGGCGGCAGGGGTGGCAGGCGCAGTTTGAATCTGCACCGGCTTGCCAAGAAGCGCGTTCAACCCCCTACCAAGCTTTCGAACAGGGCCCTTCTGCGATGAATCTGAAGTCGTCATGATGCCGTCTCGCTCTCTGTTCCACGTGGAACAGCCGAGTTTATCCCCCCTTCTTGCCCGCCTGTCAACCGAACGACAGAAGCCCAGCCAATCAAACTTCGTTTCACTAGAGCCAATCCAGTTCCACGTGGAACTTATTTATCGGACTATGTAGGCTGTATGCTGCGATTGTGTCCTCCACGCTCCGTACCGCGCTTCTTGTATGCCTTGCTGCCGTCGTCGCCCATCTCGTGGCGCTTGGCGCCGGCTGGATCTGGGATGACAACGACTACATCACGGCCAATCGTTTTGTTCAATCTGTTGATGGTTGGTTCACTTGTTGGGTTCCAGGCACGACTCCGCAGTACTACCCGCTCGTCTTCCTGAGTTTCTGGTTGGAGCACGGCATCGCAGGACTCGATCCGACGCTCTACCACGCGAACAACATCCTGCTGCATGCCGGATCTTCCCTTCTGCTCTGGTGCATCCTCCGAGCGCTCGCCGTCCCGCATGCAGCGTGGATCGCGGTGATCTTTGCGGTGCACCCCATGGGCGTGGAGAGCGTGGCATGGGCAACCGAACGCAAGAACACGCTCTCGATGTTCCTCGCGCTCTCAAGCGTCCTCTGCTTCATCGCCGCGAGCAGGGCAGGGGCAAGGCGCGTGCTCGGATTCCATGTGGCTGCGTTCGCGCTCTTCGTGTGCGCGCTGCTCTCAAAGACCACTGCGGTCTTCGTCGCGCCGGCGTTGGTGTTGATCGCGCTCCATGAGCGACGGAAGCTCGACCTGCGCTTCGCGCTCACCGTGCTTCCGTACTTCGCCGTCGGCGCCGCGCTCGGGCTCTTCACCGCATTCATCGAGAGGACGCACGTGGGCGCTCGCGGCGACGAGTTCGCGCTCGGAGCGATCGAGCGCGTCCTGCTCGCCGCACGCAACATCGTCTTCTACATCACGCACTTCACGATTCCGAGCGAGCAGATGTTCGTCTATCCGCGGGAGGAGATCCACATCGGAAGCGTGCGCGCATGGGGAGCGCTCGCTGCGATGATCGCATTGCTCGCCGTGTGCATCCGTGCGTGGAGGCATGAGCGGGGCCCGCTGCTCGTCCTGCTGTGGCTTTGTGCGGCGCTGTTTCCTGCGCTCGGCTTCTTCGACGTCTGGCCGTTCCGCTTCTCCTACGTCGCGGATCACTTCGCCTACGCAGCGATGCCTGCGCTTGCCACGGGTCTCGTGCTCCTCATCGCGCGCGCCGCGCGCGGCAGGGAGCGCATCGCGACTATCGCGACCATCGCGTTCAGCGCCGCCTGCATTCCGCTCTCGTGGATCGCGACAGCCAAGTATGCGAACGCCGAAGCCCTCTGGCGCGACACCATCGCGCGCAATCCATCCGCCTGGCTGGCGCAGAACAACCTCGCGATCGAGCTTCTGCAGCAAGCGGAGCAGGCGATGCGGGAAGGGCAGGGGGATCGCATGAAGGAGCTCGCGACCGAGGCACTCGAGCATGCCACGATCGCGCTCGAGCAGAAGCCGGATGAGATGACCCATGCGTCGAACCGAAGCGAGGCGCTGCGACTGCTCGGCCGGAACGACGAGGCGCTCGCTGCGATCGACGTAGCCATCGCCGTCGCGCCGCACCTCGCCGAGCTCCGATGGATGCGCGGGCGCCTGCTCGAGTCGCTCGCCCGCAGCGACGACGCGCGGGCCGCCTATCTGTCCGCGGCGAACGATCAGGTCGACCGAACCCACGAGCTCGAGGCACGCCTTGCACTCATGCGCATGTCAACCTCGATGAAGGACTTCGCAGATGCGGCGAACCACGCTCGACGGATCGTCGAGCTTTCCCCAGGGAGCGGCGACGCAGCCGCGAACCACGCATCGATCCTCGCCGCGGCCGGCAACGCCGATGGAGCCCGCGCCGCCTTCGCACAGGCGCTGCGCGAAGGCAACGTCTTCTCGAGCGAGCGTGTCTATCTCACCACCGCCGCGCGCTTCCTTCGCGCGGTCGCCACCGAGAACGCCAGCGCTGCGGAAATGTCGGTGGCGCGGGAGGTTCTGCTTCGGATTGCGCCTGCAGCGCGCGGAGATCCGATGCTGCGCGCGCTCGCACTCGCGATCGCCGCACGGGCGGGCGAGCCGACGGCGCGGGGCGAACTCGAGACGCTCGCCGCCGACGCGCGGCGCGCACGGGCGACGCAGCTTGCCGACGAGATCGACGCGCTACTCGCGTCGATCCCTGCGTCCCGCTGATTTGCTACCCTCCGCGCGCGCACGTTTCCGAAGGCGGTGTGATTCCGCCACGAAGGCGTCACCGTGAACCATCTCGCCAGGCGAGATGGCACAGTCGGGTCGAGTCCGTGCGCGTTGCCATTCCGCCTCCGCTCCTGAGGCCGGAAAGCGCGCGTGCGCGCTTTCTTTTCTTCAGGGGACTCCCGGAGGCGGATTCTGTCTCTGCCGCGATGGAGTCGCGGCGAATGCGGCCGCTCATGCCGCATGCAAGTCCCTCAGAAGGAGAACGCACATGAAGTGCGCCTTCGGTTTTGTCGCCAGCATGGCGATCGCGGCGAATGCCGCTGCGGACCTCGTCGGGTCCTACATCGTCGGAACAGGCTCGAGCTCGAGCTTCGTCCAGTTCCAGTTCACCAACCTCAACATGTATCTCTACGAGGTTCGCTACGACGGGGCGCTGTTCGGCGATGACCTCTTCGCGATCATCGCCACCGCGCAGCCCGGGTACTTCGCGTACACGACCCAGCAGTTCAGCTTCGGCGTGGCGCTGTTCGGCGTCACCATCGGCACGGACTCGGACGTGGGCTTCGGCAACCCGCCCGACTACCTCGACTACTGGCACTACTGGACCCGCGAGGGCGCCGGCGCCGCGTGGACCGAGTCGATGATCGGCTTCGGGGACCGCGCCGTCTCGAACGGCTCATGGGACGGCTGGGTGTTCAACTCGGCCGGTGCGCCAGCTCCGATCCCTGCGCCAGGCGCGCTCGCGCTGCTCGCGCTCAGCGGAGCGTGGACAGGTACGCGACGACGTCGCGGATCTCCGCATCGGTGAGCACCGACTGCATCGATGGCATGGCGCTCGCGCCGGCGTTCGCGTAACCCTCCACCACCTTCTCATTCGGATTGATGAGCGAGTGGAGGAGGTAGCGCGCGTCGCCGCGGGTCGCCACGCCGTCGAGTGCGGGTGCGGCGTTGCCGCCGCTGCCTCCGACCATGTGGCACTTCACGCAGACGGCGCTCTGGTGGTAGAGCACGATGTCGCGTCCACGGACGGCGTCGCCACCTGCGAGTGCAAGCGCCTCGTAGCGGGCGTTCACATCGTTTCCGATGCTCGTGCGCCAGGCATCGACGGCGCTGCGGACGGGACCAGTTGCGCGATCCATTCCCGCCTCGACGATCTCGAGCCGCAGTGCTGGCTCGAGCGAGCCGTCCGCCAGCTTGGCAGCGACCGGAGCCAGCGCCTGGTCGCTGCCCGCGCCGAGCGTGGCGAGGTCGCGGATCGCGCGCTGGCGCTCGAGCACCGTGCCATTCAGTGCGGCGGCCGAGAGGGCGGCGAGCCCGCGCTCGTCGCCGCGCTGGAGCAGCATCGTGCGCGCCTCGGCACGGAGTTCGGGTGCGTTCGAGGCCAGCGCGGAGTTCAGCGCCTGATCGACGCGGTTGGTCTTGTCGGCGGCGAGCGCCCGCAGGCTCGAGACACGCTCGGCCGCCGGCAGCGCTGCATCGTTGACGGCGCGCAGGGCCGCCTCTGGGTCGAGCGACACGCCGATCTTCGCAGCGGCCTCGCTGACGGCGCTGCGCACCGCTGGATCCGCACTCTCCGCGAGCGGGGCCAGCTTGCGGGCGACGATCGCGCGGAAGGCCTCCGCGTTGCGTGACGGCCCATCGATCACCCGGTATGCACCGTTCACGCGATTGCGCGGCTTCGCGTTGGTCCACGATGCCAGCGCGTCGAGCGCCTCGAGCCGCATCGGCAGGGGGTTCGCGGGAGAGAGCGCGAAATCGCAGAGCAGACCCGCTGTCTCGGGCGTGCCTTCGACCAGGCACGCCTCGATCGCGCGACGCATGTGCGGGAACTCGCTCTTGTCGACGGGCTTCACGCCGAGCGGCTGCTCCCACTTGCCGTTCGGAAGCTTCCACGCGATCTCGACGTGATCGCCGCCGCCGCCCTCTGCGTGCAGCGCTCGGATCGCATAGCGTCGACCCTTCTCGAGGCGGATCGGCTGCGACTGCTGCGCGGGCTGCGCGTCGTAGATGCCGGGGTCCGCATAGCCCTCGACCTTCGCGACTTCTCGCAGCGTCGCGGGATCATCGGTCGTGCCGACGGAGAGGACCGAGTCGTCGTCGGAGCAGATCGCGAAGACGTACTCGCCGGACTCAGGTGCCTCGACGAATCCGGTGATGCGCGAGATGTAGCCGTTGCCGATGTTGCGCTTGGTCTCGCCGGTGTTCGTCTCGAACTTCTGGTCGGGCGCCTTCGCGAGGATCGCGGGGTCCTTGAAGTCGGCAAGCGTGCCGGTTCGGCCGAGCGTCCAGACCTCGCGCACCAGACGATGCGATGCAGGCGGCTCGTCGTGACCGACCGACGCGGTGTCCAGGGTTGTGAATCGCGCGATCGACGCAGCGAGCTGCGGGCGGAGCGACGGCATCGGGATGTCGTTGACCGCACGCGCAGCCTCGAGGCGAATGCGCCGCTCGGGGTCGTTCAGGAACGTCGCGATGCGCGGGTCGCGCAGCTTGCGCATCGCGAGCACAGCCGCCATGCGCAGGCTCGCGACCGGCTCCGCTGCGAGCTCGCCGAGCCGCGCCCGGTCGTCGATCCATGCCAGCGCCTGCACGCCTGCATGACGGAGGAACGGATCGCGATCGCCATTCTCCGCGAGCATCGAGATGATCGCGGGCTGCTGCTCGCGTCCCGCGAGCTTGCCGAGGGCGAGTGCGGCGAATGCGCGCACACGCGACGAATCATCGGCGCAGAGCTCGCCGAGCTTCTCGGCTGCGGCGGCGTGCCGTGCCTCGCCGAGCATGCGCGCGGCCTGCGCGCGCAACTCCGCGTCGCGGTCATCGAGGATCGGGAGGACGAGCGCTGCAGGGTCGAGCTCGCCTGCGAGCGACGCGCGCTCGGAAGACGTCGACTCGCGGAGCTTCATGTTCGCCTGCTGGCCGAGCGCCCAGATGGCGTGGATGCGCGCGAAGCGGTCGGTGGCATTGCGGGCGACATCGCCGAGCAGCCCGGTCGTGGTGGCGCCGCGCGCGGCGAGCGCGAACTGCGCGCGCTGGCGGACACGCCGATCGGCATGCGCGAGGAGCGAGGCGAGCTCGTCCGAGTCGCGCTGCGCGAAGCCCTCCTTGAAGAGCCGCGTGACCTCTGCGATGCGCGGATCGTTGATGCGCGCGGGGTCCCACACGGCGTACAGCTCGCCCTTGTCGCCCGAACCCCAGCCTCCACCCCAGTCGGTCGTGTAGACCTTGCCGTCGTAGCCGAAGTCGACATCGGTCGGCAGCACGTTCTGGATGAACTCATGCTCGTCGACGACCTTGAATCCGGCTCCGACGGGCTCGACCGCGAGCGCGAGGATGCGCGAGTAGCTGTCGCCCCCGAGGAAGTCGCAGAGGAAGAAGTGATCGTTGTAGCGCTCGGGCAGCCCGAGCCCCGGATAGAAGACGAGTCCCGACGGACCGCTGCCGACATGGTCGAGCGGCGGGAGCGTCCAGGCGGGCTGCAGCGGCGAGAACTCGCTCACCTTGCCCGGCGCGAGATCGGGGCGGAGATGCCAGATGCCCTCCTGGTTCCACGGACCGCGCTGGTTCGCTCCTTCGAGCGTCTGGTAGTCCATCGACCAGCCCGTCTCGCCGCCCTCCATGCAGTAGACGAAGCGCGCCTTGTCGCCTCCGTCGGAGTTGTTGTCGCCCGTGAACAGGTTGCCGTAGTTGTCGAAGGCAAGCTCCTGCGGGTTGCGCAGGCCCGTGTAGTAGAGCTCGAGCTCGCTTCCGTCGGGATTCATGCGGAAGACCGCACCCGAGCGCGGATCGTGCAGAAGTTCGCCATCCGCCGTCTTGACGTCGTAGCCACGGTCACCGATCGACCAGTAGATCTTCCCGTCGTAACCGAGCACGAGGCCGTGCATGTCGTGACCGCGCAGCGCGACACGCACGCCGTAGCCAGTCGAGTCCTTCAGCTTGAACTCCGCGATGCCGTCGCCATCGGCGTCACGGAGCCGCCAAAGGTGGGGGATGTTGGTGTAGAAGAGGTCGCCGTCGAGCGCCAGCAGCCCCGCGCCCGTGCCATCGAGCGGATCGTTGAATGGGCCCGCGAAGAGCGTCCGTGCGTCGGGCTTGCCGTCACCGTTGGTGTCGGTTGCGCGCGCGACGCGGTCCGCCCACTTCGAGTAGTACGCCATGCCGCCTTCGCGCTTGGCGGCCCACTTCTCGTACATCTCGAGGCGGTCGGCGACCGTCTCGCAAGCGATGTCGTCGAGCAGCCAGTACGAGCTGTGGCGGTTGTCCTCGACGCCGAGGTCCTGGCGATCGCTCTCGGCGAAGTAGAAGTTGCCTTGCTCGTCGATGCAGAAAGCGACGGGATCGTCGAGAAGGGGATAGGTGGCGACCGTGGCCTTCGCGAGACCGTCGACGGGCTTGATCTTGCAGTTTGGACCCGCCGCGATGGGCTGGGCCGGCTGCTTCGCGTTGCCCGTGCCATGCGCCGATTGCTCGGTGGGAGGAACGCTGGCGACCAACGGGAACAACGCAAGCAGGGCGATCATGGACCCATGCTACCGCTCGGGTGGGCTGATCGATCCACCGTTGAAGCGCAGAAGCTGTTCATGGAACGGTGATTCGCGCATTTTCTCGAGCAGCGCGCCGCGGAATGCCTCGCGCGACCGCGGAAGATCGGCCACGGCGTCGCTTTCGAGGAAGCGCGCGAGTCCAGCGTCAAAGCACTCATCGAGGAACCGCCAGGCGTCGGGCGCGCGGCCCGAATAGACGAGGTTGAGGAAGCCCCGGAGAGCGGGACCGACGACGGAGTCGGCGGGGGGCAAGGAGGGCTGGGCGGTGCGGATCCGCTCGACGAGCTCCCGCAGGTTGTCGGGGGTCAGCGCGTCCACGGGACGCGGATCCAGCCAGTGCATGCCCTGATAGGTGGGTATTCCTGCCAGAGCAGGAGTCGGGCTTCCCGCACCCGAGGTCAGCCAGTAGCGATAGGTCATGTCAGGCTGAATCCAGTAGCTCTTGGAGAACACGCCGTTCTCGAGCGTGGTGACTGGAACCAGGCGCCCCTCGGGATCGGCCTCGAGTACATAGGTCGTGCTGAAGCCGCCGCTGCCTCCCGTGTCTTCCCTGATCCAGATGTAGTCGAGCGTGCGCGGGGCTTCCGTCAGTTCGCCTGGGCGGTATGAGCCAGGGTTCGCGAGACTGACCTCCCCGACGGAGGGATGCAGGACCTGTGCTCGGTAGGACAGCTGGGATCCGAGATACACCTCGACCACGCTGTAGAAGTCATCATCAGCCCACCGTGGAGACAGGATTCGCATCGAACCCCACTGTCCATAATATGTCGAATCCACTTTATATCGGGGAAGGATGGCCTTACCCAGAGCGCGCCAGGTGGCGTTTCCACCGGACATTGTGAGGCACAAGAGCGCCACAAACAGTCCTAACGACCCTATCTTGGGTCGTCGCCGGCGGCTTTGGATGTCTCGAGGTCGTCGGAACACCCGTCCACATTCCGGGCAAGTGGTACCCAGCGCCGATCCGTTCGGAGCCACAGAGTGACCGCAGTATCGGCAGAAGGGCGGGTTCGCCCGCCGGCCCAAGAAGCCCCAGATCGAAAGTAGGGCGCCCGCAGCGAATCCAACCCAGCTGAGCCAAAGAAGAGTGTTGCCTCCTACCATCGCAGCCCTTGTATCGGCGCATGTTGCGCCGCGTAGTCAAGGATGCACCCACCGAAGTAGGCCTCGATAGGAACCATGATGCTCGCAAAGACACTGACCGTCGCAACCGCCCTCACCCTCGTCGCCGCTGGACTTGCCGCGACCGCACAGGACAAGGCGAAGCCCGCCGCCGCCCCCGCCGCATCCGCCGATGGCGCCACGACCTACGGCATCGATGATGTGCATTCTTGCGCCTTGTTCCGTGTGCAGCACGCGGGCGCCGGACAGTTCTGGGGACGCTTCAACGACATCTCGGGCAAGTTCACCCTGTCCGCCGATCCGGCCATGGTGTCGTTCGACATCAGCGTCGCCATCGAGAGCGTTGACACCAACGAACCCAAGCTCGACGGTCACCTGAAGAGCCCTGACTTCTTCAACGCGAAGGAGTTCCCGACCATGTCCTTCAAGTCTTCGTCTGCGAAGAAGGCCGCAAACGGCATGCTTGAAGTGACGGGTGATTTCAGCATGCACGGCGTCACCAAGCCGATCACCGCAACGGTCGAGATCACCGGCCAGTCGACCATGATGGGCGTCCGCGGCGGAGCTGAGGCGACGTTCACGGTCAAGCGGAGCGACTTCGGCATGAACTACGGCGTCGAGAAGGGCGCCCTGGGCGACATGGTCAAGGTGGTCGTCAACCTCGAAGGCGTCCAGCCCAAGTAACTCCTGCGGGCAGTGAGTCCCCGCCAGCCATTCCACGGAAATCACGTCTCCTGACGCAACCGAGGATCGCTCGCGGCGAACTCTCCCCCGTCTTTCAGCAGTGCGCAACTCCGCCCGTCTGCATCCACACGGCCCCGTGGATCCCGACGGGCGGATTGCTTTTTGAGTGGACCGTGGCGGGTACCGAGGGATGCAGCAGCCCGTGCATGCCTAGCATGACCGGCGAGATTCGACGGCGTATCGCGTGCGCCGACACCAAGACATGAAGGCATCGGGGACGGAACGGCAAGCAGGCGCGTCACCATGTCGACCTGCGCGACTTTTCCGCATGGCGACGCGAGGAATCAAGCGGTTGAGACGTTTGCTTGTTGCAGGGTGCTGCGAGCACTGGACTTGGTCCCGCTCGTTCCTGTCAAGCTCATTCTGACCAAAACGGTGTCCCGAGGCGCGGCGGATGGATGGTGGCGGAGATCGTTCAGACGGTGATGTGATCGGTGGTCGTACGACCGCGGCATGACGCCGCAAGGAGAGTTCGATGGCTGAGGAACAGCAGGGTGGAGAAGAGCGTGATGGAAACCATGATGAAAGTCCTGATGGGAGTCATGAGGAGATGCGCAAGCAGGCGTCCGTTGACGCTCGCGGAAAGGTCGATGGCAGTGTTTCCGATGATGTTTGCGGCGACGCGAGCCTGATCGGCCTGGCAAACACGGAGTCCCCCGCGAAGGGGGCGGTGGTCGATACGTCGGCCGCCGGAGGAAACCATGGCGTGACGCAGGCTTCGGCCGCCAACACAGACCATGCAGCGGTGGAGAAGGCGTGCGCGGCTTCGAAGGCCGAATCGAACACCGCGCGAGAGAAGGCGGCGAAGAACTCCTCGGCAATCGACTTCAGCGTGCCGACGCTCAAGCACTTCGCGACGTACACGCGCGTGACCAGCCTGCTTGAGGGCTACATCGTCGCAGCCATGAGCGAGAATCGCCGCCTCGATCACATCCTGATCCATGGCCTCGCTGGCTCGGGCACGACAACCCTTGCCCGCGCGCTGGTCCGCGACTACGCACCAAGCCGCTTCGAGGAACTCGATGCGCTCACGGGAGTCTCGCTTCAGAAGCTCAAGCGTGCCCTCGCGCGTGCGAACCGTCGCGGTGTCGTGCTCATCCGCCATGTCGAGCTCCTCGACGGGATGTCGATGAGCTATCTCGCCGCCTACATGTCCGGCAAGCCGATGGATGCCGATGGGGAATCCGGTCCTGCGTCGTCGCGCGCTCCCTGGGAGTCCGACTTCGATCGGGAGATCGCGGCATCTGCCCGCAACCGAATGTCCGACCAGCCTTCGCGCGAGCGCTTCAAGCCTGGCGGAACCGTGATCGCCACGGCTCTCATGCCGAGCCAGCTCCACTACAGCCTTCGCTCACGCTTTGAACAGCTCGTCGGCCTGCGTACCGACCCGAAGGCGCTGCGCGTGGCCCTCGGCCGCGTGCTTCGACCGCATGATCTGAGGATTGCGCCGGATGCATTCCCCCGCGTCGAGCGCCTGCTCGGAAGCCTCACGGAGTCCACTGAGCAGCTTGCACGTGCCGTGCTCGCCCGCGCGCAGATGGAAGACGTGCAGCTGGTCGACGACGCGCTCATGAGGTCGATCATCGAGGAAGACCTCGCGGACCGCTTCCCCGTCACCCATTACGCCGCGAGCCTGCGCGATCACCTCGGTGGTCGCAAGGTGAAGGAGGCAACCTGCGAGGAAGTCCATCGCATCGCCGATGAAACCTCATGGGGCATGAACGTCACCCGAAGCGCCATCACCACGATGATCCGCGAGGACCGTGCGATCCAGCGTGCCGAGCGTCCGCAGTCACCGATGTGAGCGTCCGGATCATGGTGTCAGCCGTCCTCGGCACGGCTCGCCACTACCCCTCATCGCTATCTCCTACCTGATCCCCCGCCGATGCGCTGTCCGTCGGCGGGGGATACGGCTTTGTGACCGCGCGATCCTCGACGAGCTCGTCGATCTCCACGCGTCTGTGCTGGTCGTGCTCAAACGGATCGCTCGCGTGACGCGCGATCGTCTGCACATCGCACTCGGACACCCAGAGCGCCTCGCCCTCGGCGACCGCATGCCATTCCTCGATGAGCACCGCCAGCCGCTCGGTCGGCATGTCCTGGGCAGGCCAGCCGCCGAACCGGCTCACGACGCGGTCGCGAAGCGCCTCGTCGCGCGCGCATTGCATGCGGGCGATATGCGCAAGGCGCCGCTCGGCAAGCTCGTGCGTCGCGTGCGCCGTGAAGTCGATGCCGAACCGATGCATGTAGGCGGCGACATACACCGTCGGCTGCGCCGTCTCGCGGCGGGCGACCGCCGCAGCGACGGCGTCGGCCATGTCGTGGTAGATGCCATGCGTGAGCTCCTTCTCCTTCTCCGTGAAGTAGACCATCTGTTTCTCCCTCCAATGGATGTGCGTCGGTGTCCAGCGGACGCGCGAAGGCTACTGCCCCAGCGAAGCACTCCCTGAACATTCACGGCGGATTTTTCGAGAATGCGAAATCACGCACTCGATGGTGCAAGCACCTGCTTGAGCGAGCGAACGATGGTCGCGCGCTCGTCACGCGACCCACGCAGGTAGAGGTATGGCGTGGTACCTACGAGACCCTTCGCGGAGGTGCGACGGCGCACGATGCTGAGCACGGTCATCTCGCCGAAGACCGATTCGGCCGAGCCGATCGATGCGATGTCTCCGCGGGCGATGAACTCGATTGACTTTCCGCGACGGATCGAGATGCCATCCGGATGTGCGCACCAGATGATGCGCGGGTCATTCGAGAACCTGAGTCGCCTGCGAGCGAAACGCGCACCGATCAGGATCAGGGAGACAAGGAGCATGATCACAGCGAAGGGCACCAGCGCGTCGGATCCACGCCGAGGCGTCAAAGCAGCCAGGAATGCGGCGATCCCGAAACAGAGGGCCCCGATCGCGAGGGTGCGGATGAACCCGTCACTCGAGATGCGCGGCTGACCCACGACCACCACCCATCCGTCGAGTCCGTCTGCGCCGCACTCGGGGCACTTCGCGTCGGGCGCGATGCCCGTGCGCAGGTAGCCGCAGGCGGGGCAGATGGGTTCCTGCTCGGTCGACACGCGCCGAATGTAGCACGGCGCGCACTCGTCAAGACTCGAGCAGGTCCTGCAGCAACGCGAGCTCGGCCTCGATGTCGTCGGGGCGGATGCCGTCGCGCTCGAGGATCGCGACGAGTGCGCCGCGTAGGCGGTCGACGACCTGCCGGTGGATGCTCGAGGCGCTCGTGAGCACAATGCCCGTCATGGTGCACGCCTCGGCGTACGGCTTGCCTTGGATCGTGTGCAGGCGGAACAGCTCCCACCACGCGCTGCGACCCTCGCTGTCGAGCTCGGCGCGGACCTGTTCATGCGCCTCGGTCACGGTGCGCACGGCCCAGCGGCGCTCGAGCGCGAGCAGCGCGTCGGTCTCGTGATCGGCGGGGCGCAGCCGCGCCGTCGCATCGAGTTCCGAGAGATCGACGGGCGCGCGGCGTCCGTCGCGGCGACGCGCGGCGAGGGCGATGTTGCGGGCATGGAGCAGGAGTCCGTTCGCGAGCCAACGGCGCAGCGGAAGACCGCTGATTGACCAGCGCGCGAGGTACGCGGTCTCTGCCACGCGCGCGGCGAAGAACGCGTTCACGAGGTCTGCCGGCTCGCCAAGCACGCGCAGGTTTGGCGACGCGCGGACGTACGCGCAAAGCGGCTCGAAGTAGCGCGCGAGCACATGTGCGCGGGCCTCGTCGGGCGCACGATCGATGCGATCAAGCAGCCAGGTGGCGTGCGTGGTTGGAAATCCCTCGGTCATTGGTCGGCGCCGCCATCAGGGGCAGGCGCCCCAGCCGTTGAGGACTTCGGACAAGTCCGCGCCGTCCACGATGCCGTCGTGGTTCACATCGGCGCCGGGGTACTTCCCACCGCTCGTGCCCCACACGTTCAGGATCGCGGCGAGGTCGACGCCATTCACGGCGCCCGAGCCGTCGACGTCGGCGGGGCAGGGATTGCAGCCTTGCGTGGATTCGCAGCAGTCTGGGACGTTGTTGGAGTTGGTGTCGACGAGCGTGCCATCACGGATCTGACCAAAGTCCACGATGCCATCGTTGTTGCAGTCGGCAGAGAACTCGATGAGTCCGTGATATCCAGGATGGCTGGGGTCTGAGTTGACGACGAGACCCGTATCGTCCCAAAGTCCGTCAACGAAGATCACGAACTCGGCTTGCCCGCAGGGATTGCATGTGTTCGGCTCGCCGGGCGCCCATGAACTGTATGTCCAAGCTTCGTTGGTGACCCATATGAACTGTGAGAAGTTCACGGGACTTCTCCGCCCGCCAAGCCAGAATCGCTGACCGACGAAGTTCGTCGTGACGAACTGATTCTCCGCGGCAGATGTGATCGAGGCGAGGTCGCCACCGAGCTGTCGCGCGGTTCCATCCGCATCAGGCCACCGCTCGAAAGCGTCGGAGAGCGCATACCAGTGTCCGTTTCCTCCATCCGCCTGTCGCCACTGAATCGGCCCTCGTTGGCAGCCGGCTGGCGATTCACAGCAATCAGGGACGTTGTCGAGATCCTGATCAGCGAGTTGGTAGAGACGGATCTGACCGTAATCCACGACGCCGTCGTTGTTGCAATCGGCAGACCATTCAACGATCGCATGCGACTGCTCTCCCGTGCACGGTGCGCCCGGCACCGTGCCTCCCGATACATCGGCCCAGAAACCGCCCCATTGCTTCGCCCACATCACAAAGTCTTCCGCGACTCCCGTGCCGCAGGCACTATTGTCTGGCTGAGGAACTCCCATCCACCAGTTGTTGTACGGGCCGAGAGCCTCCCCCGTGACCCATCGCCATCCGCCTGCTGGCTCAGCTGATCCGGGATCTTGCGCGAGTCCAATCCATGCGTTCAGGAAGTTCGTTCCTGATGCGACCGAAGCAGCGATGAACTGCTGCTCCCCAGCGGATGTGATGGTGGCAAGATGCCCACCGATAGACTCTGCTTGGGTCTTCGCATGCTGGAACGTCTGCCCGCTCGACACGATGCGATACCAATGCCCATTCCCGCCATCCTGCACGCGCCACTGCACGGCGTTCTGGGCGAGCACGGACGATGACACGGCGAGCGACGAAACAACAGCGATCTGCCGAAGACTGAGCATCTGGTTCTCCTCTGGGGCGCCGACGGGCGCCTGCGAGGGGTTCCATGCAGCAAGCGACGCGCTGTGCAGAGAAATCAGGAGAACCGCGGAAAATGCAACCGCCGCTGCGCGCAACTCCTTGTCGCGGCTCAGCCGGGCGCGAACCGCGCGGACGACCGCGGAGAGCTCGGCACGGGAAATCTCGGGAAGCGCAGGATGCACACGCGCAGCCTACACGCTCACTGCAGGAGGTCCTGCATGAGCGCGAGCTCGCGGTCGATCTCGTCGGGGCGGATGCCCTCGCGCTCGAGGATCGCGCGCAGCGCGTCGCGCAGGCGCATCACCACAGTGCGGTGCACATTCGTCGCGTTCGACGGCGTAACACCAGCGATCGGGCAGGCCTGTTCGTAGCTCATGCCCTGGATGCCGTGCAGCCGGAACAGCTCCCACCACGACGCGCGGCCTTCGGCGATGAGCTCGGAGTGGACCCGCTCATGCGCCTCGGTGACCGTGCGGACGGCCCAGGCGCGCTCGAGGGCGAGCAGCGCGTCGGTTGCGTGGGTCGACGTCATCCGCTCGAGTTCTGCGGGGTCGACGCTTCCGCCATGCCGCGCGCGGCGCGCCTCGGCAAGCGCGCGGTTGCGCGTGTGCGTCAGTAGCCCATTCGCAAGCCAGCGGCGAAGCGGAATGCCGCTGACGGACCAGCGGGCGAGATAGTCACCGTCCGCGAGGCGCGCGGTCAGGAAGTCGTTCACGATCTCAGCAGGCTCGCCCAACGCGCGCAGGCTTGAAGCGCGGGCGTATGCACAGAGCGGCTCGAAGTAGCGCGCGAGCACATGCGCGCGTGCCTCGTCAGGAGCGCTGCCGATGCGCTCAACGAGCCATGTCGAGTGGGTTGTGGGGAAGAGCTCGGACATGCGCTCAGGGGCAGGGGCCCCAGGCGTTCAGGACTTGCGAGAGATCGGCGCCATCCACGATGCCGTCGCGGTTGATGTCTGCGCGCGGATACTTGCCGCCGCTCGTTCCCCATACGTTGAGGATTGCGGCAAGATCGACGCCGCCGACGGCGCCAGACTGATCGATGTCAGCCGGACAGGTGTCGCAACCCCATGGAAGCGCGCAGCAGTCAAGGATGTTGTCGCCGTTCACATCAGCAAGCGACCCATCTCGGATCTGTCCGTAGTCGACGATGCCGTCGTTGTTGCAGTCGGCAGACCACTCGATGATGAGAGCCTTGGGGAATTGGTATGGACCGCAGATCTGCTCCCCAGGAAAGTCGTTCCAGATTCGTTGTGGTGCGATTCCATCCGGTGAGAAGTAGTGCAAGGAGTTCGCGTTCACTTCGCCACAGCCGTTGTATGGACCCGATTGCCAGTACGGCCATGCAAACGGCTCGCCGCTCTCCCATGTCCAACCCCCTCCCGGCTCTGACGATCCTGGCAACTGCCTGCCGCCGAGCCACGGTCCGGGAGACCCGTCCCAGTTCTTCGGGTTGGAGGCAAGCTGCCACACGAAATCGTCTTCACTCAATGAAGTCACAGAAGCGAGCTGACCACCTCGGCTGTGAGCAAGAGCGCGCGCATCCAGCCAGGTAACTGTGGCTCCAGGGCGAACCGCCTGATACCAGTGCCCATTTCCACCCTCGTCGGTGCGCCACTGAACGGCTTGGTATTGACAGTCGAATCCTTGCTCGCAACAGTCGGGAATGTTGTTGCTGTTAGTGTCGACCAGGTCACCCGCGCTGATCTGCCCGTAGTCGACAATGCCATCGTTGTTGCAGTCGGCGTCCCATTCGACGACATAGCTGTGTGGCAGGACGTAGTTTGGGCATGCCGCCTCACCCGCGAAGTCGTTCCACGTGCGGCTTGGTGTAGAGCCGAGCGCAATGTAATGAAGGCGATCCTCAGACAGTGACCCGCAGCCTTCGTTTGGCTCGCCCGGGAGCCAAGCCGAGTAGCGCCATGGTTCACCAGTCACCCAGGACCACCCGTCCGCTGGGCTGCTTGCATTCGATGCCTGGAGCCCTCCGAGCCATGGACCGATGGACACGAACGGTATGACCACCCATGCCGCAGGCGCGGATGCGATGGCCCAAACCCGAGCTTCTTCGGCGGCAGATGTGAGCGTGACGAGGTGCGCCCCCTTGGCTTCAGCGGCAAGCTTCGCCACCGACCATGTGATAGGGCCCGTCGCCGACACCACTTGATACCAATGCCCATTTCCTCCATCCGCCACGCGCCATTCCACCGCATTCTGCGCGGTGGCGACCGAAGCGATGGCGATCGACGAAACGACTCCGAGATTCTGCAGCGTGCGCATCCGACTCTCCTCGTTGATTGGACGGGACGAGGAGAGGTATGCACTCGATGCGCCGACGCGTATCGATCCGAGCAGAATCACGAACAATGCCGCGTAAGTCCAGCGTGAAACGCGCGATGCACGCCGCGCGCCCGTCTCGAGCTGGCGCACATGCGACACCACGGCGCGGAGTTCGATGAGTGGAATGGAGCGCCGGCCGCCGATCACGGCGGCAGCGTAACTTCAATCAACCGGTCAATCGAGGAGATCCTGCATGAGCGCGAGCTCGCGGTCGATCTCGTCGGGCGGGATGCCGTCGCGCTCGAGCAGGGAACGCAGCACCTCGCGCAGTCGCGTCGCGACCACGCGGTTCACATGCGAGGCGCTTCCCGAAGGCACGCCCGTCGCGGCGGCGGCCTGCGCGTATCCGAGGCCTTGGACGGTGTGCAGCCGAAACAGCTCCCACCACGCGCCCTTCCCGTCGGCGTCGAACTCGCTGCGCACGCGGTCGTGGGCCTCGATCATCACGCGCATGGCCCACGCGCGCTCGAGGGCGAGCAGGGCGCTGGTCTCGACGGACTCGGCGACATGCAGCGGATCGATCTCCGCCTGCGCGCTGCGACGGCGCGCCTCGGTCTGCGCCTTGTTGCGCGCGTGCGTGATGAGTCCGTTCACGAGCCAGCGGCGAAGCGGCATGCCCGATGCGGCCCATCGCGCGACATACTCCGGGTCGGCCACGCGGCTGACGAGGAAGTCGTTCACGAGTTCGGCTGGTTCGCCGAGCGTGCGCAGGCTCGACGCGCGCGCGTAGGCGCAGAGCGGCTCGAGGTAGCGCGACATGATGTGCGCGCGCGCCTCGCTCGGCGCACGATCAATGCGATCGAGCAGCCACGTGGAGTGGGTGGTGGGAAAGAGGTCGGATATGGCGGAGACCGATCAGTTGCAGGAGCCCCACGCATTGAGCACTTCCGTGAGATCGGCGCCATTCACGATCCCGTCACGGTTGATGTCGCTGCGCGGCTGCTTGCCGCCCGAGGTGCCCCAGTTGTTGAGCACCGCGGCGAGATCGACGCCGTTGACTGCGCCGGACTGGTCGACATCGGCTTGACAGGGATCGCATGTGGCTCCGTTCTCACAGCAGTCGGGGATGTTGTTGTGGTTAGCGTCCGTCAGCGCGCCCGCCGCGATCTCGCACACATCGCCGATGCCATTACCGTTGCAGTCGGCTTGATCTGCATTCGCGATCGACGCACAGTTGTCGTTTCCGTCAGGAATGCCGTCTTGATCTGCATCCGGCAGCGACACGATCGCGACCGTGTGACGGTCGCCACCGACCGCCCGAAGGACGTGCGCGGCTGCGGAAGGCACATTGCACTGGCCATGGGTATTGCTGCCCCAGCACGCGAGCGTGCCGATGCGACGAACGGCAACGGTGTGGAGTCCGCCCGGAGAAGCAAAGTCAACCGGTCCAAGCAGCGCCGGGATCGTGCATTGCCCCGCGCTGTTGTACCCCCAGCACCACACATCGCCCAAGGCGGTTCGACCAACGTTGTGATTGCCCTTCGATCGAACAGACGCAAGCGCTGGAAGCCCCTGCGGGCTGTTGAGCTGCCCGTAGAAGTTGTTCCCCCATGCAACCACAGATCCATCCAGCTTTCGAACGATGACATGAGTGTCGCCTGCCGAGATGCCGGCGACACCGGTGAGACCACTCGGAACGCTGCACTCCCCCCAAATGTTACGACCCCAGCATCGGACGCTGCCGTCTGGAAGCAACGCGACGGTATGCGCGAAGCCCGCGGCGATCGCTTGGACGACTCCAAGATCAGCTGGTGGGGCACTCTGACCGTAATCATTCGCACCCCAGCAGACCACGGTTCCGTTCTCCCGAAGCGCGACGCTGTGCATGCCGGCGGCAGCGACATCATGGACACTTGAGAGCCCTGCTGGAACCTGCGATTGCCCGAAGTGCGGATAGACGCCTGAGGCTGTCGCTCCCGCACCCCAGCAGACCACGGTTCCGTTCACCCGAAGCGCGACGCTGTGGTAGCTCCCTGCATCGACGGCCTTCACAAGCCCAAGGCTGCTGGGAACAGCAGACTCGCCATAGTCGTTGCTTCCCCAACTCATTACGAAACCAGGATCGCAGACATCCGGCACATCGTCGCCGTTTGAATCCGCAAGTGTTCCACCGCGAATCTGCCCGTAGTCCACGATGCCATCGTTGTTGCAGTCGGCAGACCACTCGATGATGCCCGCTCGTGCGACGCTGTCGCAGTTCTGCACGACGCCATCCCCGACGTCATCCAGCACGTTGTTGCAGCATCCCGTGAAGAACAGAGCGTCCTGTGCGCCAGGTGTTCCACATCCGCAGTAATCGCACGTACCAGCGGGACAGTCATCAAAGCCTGGCACCGTCATCGTACAGAAGATGTCGTTCGTTCCCATGTACGCGATGTTCAGCACGAATGGCTCGCCCGTCACCCACTTCCAGCCGCCGTTCGGCTCCGCGTAGGACGGGGATGAACGATCCTGATATCCACCAACGAACAAACCTGTGACCGGGAGATTCGTCTTGACCCACTGCCACTCAGCCTGCGACGTCAGAGTCGCAAGGTGTCACCCGCGCGCCTCGCACGCAGAGCGGAGCTGCGGGTGCACGAGCGACTCGCTGGTCACCGCGTACCAGTGACCGTTGCCTCCATCCTCCACTCGCCACTGCACGGCGTTCTGAGCAAGCGCCCCTGCGGAGAGTGCGAACGACGAAACAACAGC